>NZ_JBILJQ010000016.1:0-79134 GCF_044377145.1 Aquimonas sp. | reverse complement strand
CGACTGCCGACCACGCGCAACCGCGACATCGACAGCTTGCTGCCGATCGAGGGCTGGGCGCCGATCTGCAACTGAGGCTCAGCACGGCGAGTGGGGAAGCGGTAGGTGGCTCGGGCGGACGCATACGAACGATCAGCCCGGCGGCCAGGTCATCTGGCGCCCGGCCAGCAGGTGCAGATGGATGTGATAGACCGACTGGCCGCCGTCGCGATTGGTGTTCATCACCACCCGGTAGCCCTGCTCGGCGAAGCCCTCGCGCTTGGCGTAGTCGGCTGCGCCTTTCAGCAAACGCCCCGCCAGCTCGGTGTCTTCGAGCTGCAGATCGTTGAGCGTGGCGATCGGCTTCTTGGGAATGAACAGCACGTGCACCGGTGCCTTCGGCTGGATGTCGCGGAAAGCCAGCACGTGCTCATCCTCGAACACGATGTCGGCCGGAATCTCGCGACGGATGATCTTGTCGAACAGGGTCTCGCTCATTGCGATGCTCCAGAACTGGTGGGATCAGACGACTCCACGGCGTGGCGCGAACCGAACGCATGCGCCAGGGTGCCGCGGTCGATGTACTCAAGTTCGCCGCCGAGCGGCACGCCGTGCGCCAGACGGCTGGCGCGAACGCCGTGCTTGCGCGCCAGCTGGGCCAGGTAGTGCGCGGTGGCTTCGCCCTCGACGGTGGCACTGGTGGCGATGATCAGCTCGCGCACCTCACCCTGCGCCAGACGCTCGGCGAGGCGATCCAGGCCCAATTCACGCGGGCCACGGCCATCCAGCGGTGACAGCCGTCCGAGCAGCACAAAATACAGCCCGCGATAGCCGGTGGCGGCTTCGATGGCGACCTGGTCGGCGGGCGTTTCCAGCACGCACAGCTGGCTGGGCTCACGGCCGGCGCTGGCGCAGATCACGCAGATCGGATCCTCGCTGAAGGTGCGGCAGCGCTCGCAGTGGCCCACCCGCTGCATCGCGGCCTCCAGCGCCTGCGCCAGCCGCTTGCCGCCGTCGCGATTGCGCTCCAGCAGCTGGTAGGCCATGCGCTGGGCGGTTTTCTGGCCCACACCCGGCAGCACCCGCAGGGCGTCGATCAGTTGTTCAAGCAGGGCCATGGCAGCGCCGGGTCGGGATCAGAACGGCAGCTTCATGCCGGGCGGCAGCGGCATGCCGGCGGTGGCCTGGCTCATCCGTGCCTGCGAGGCCTCATTGGCGCGATTGACCGCGTCATTGAAGGCCGCGGCGATCAGGTCCTCCAGCATCTCGACATCGTCACCAATGGCGGCGGGGTCGATGTGCACGCGGCGCACTTCCATCCGCGCGGTCATGGTCACCTTGACCATGCCGCCACCGGCCTGGCCGCTGACTTCGACCTGGGCCAGTTCTTCCTGGGCCTTCTTCAGATCGTCCTGCATCTTCTGAGCCTGTTGCATCAGGCCGGCGAGAGGTCCGCGCATGGAGAGTCTCCGAGGTTGTGCGTGGTGACAGCCGCAAATCGCGGGCTGTGGGGCGGCCTAGTGTAGCGGCCGGCACGCGCCTGCCGAAGCGCAACCACAGTTCGAGGAATGCGCCGACCAAACGACACGAGGCCGGCGCAAGCGCCGGCCTCGTGGGTGTTGCCGCATGACGCGCCTTGCAGCAGCGAATTGCTGCAAAGCGCGCGTGCGAGGAAGCGACGATCAGAACGTCACGATCGCGCCCACCCGGAAGAAGCGACCGACGTTGTCGTACAGACCATCGTTGGCACCGGTGCCGAAACGCGCCGGCGGCAGCTGCTTGTCGAAGGCGTTGTCGATACCCGCGTAAACCTCGACGCCCTGCTCGAAGCGGTAGCTCGCCTGCAGATCGTGATACGCGGCGGAGCCGTTGCGGATCGGCGCGACCTGACCGGGGTTGCTCTGGAAGCTCTCCAGGGCGACACGCAGCACGCCGTCAACATGACGGGTCTCCCAGCTCGCCCGCCACGGACCGTGGCGATAGCTGGCCGACAGGTTGGCACGCCAGCGCGGGTTGCCCTCGGTGGTGACTGCTTCGACGAACTCCTGCGGGAAGTCCTGGAAGGCATAGCTGCGCACCTTCAGCAGACGGGTGCCGAGGAAGCGCACGTTGGCATCGCCGCCGAACGCCTCGAAGCGGTAGTCGGCCTCGATGTCCACGCCTTCGCGCACCGAGCGGGCCAGGTTCTCGCTGAACGCGGTCCAGCTGTAGATCGCGTACGGCGCCCAGGCGCGGCCCGCCGAATCCACGAAGCCACTGGCGCCAGCGCGCTGGATCGCAGCGCAGAAGGGGTTGTTGATCCCACCCGGGGCATCCACGCAGCGGTTGGCATTGATCTGTGCGGTCACGGCACCGATGGCGTCGGTCAGGTCGATTTCCCACCAGTCGAGGCTGAGGCCCAGACCATCAACGAACTCCGGCTGCCACACCACGCCGAACGAGGTCGTGGTGCCGACCTCTTCGCTGAGGTCCGGGTTGCCGCCCGAGAAGCCCGGACGGCTGGAGCTGACGGCGTCCTCGAAGCCCGCCGGCACGCCCAGCGCACGGCAGTTGGCGGCACGCTGGGTCGGATTGGCGGCGTTGGGGACGTTGCGCGCGCTGCACGGATCCGCAACGACGGCGAAGCTCGCCGACTGCGGATTGAACAGCTCGTTGATGCCGGGGGCACGCACCGAGCGAGCGCGGGTGCCGCGAACGCGCAGGCCGGGCATCACGCTCCAGTCGAGTCCGAGGCGCCAGGTGCCGGTGGAACCAATGGTGTCGTACTGGGAGTAGCGACCGGCAAAGTCGAAGGTGAGCGACTCGACCGCCGGCAGGTCCGCAAGCACGGGCAGGCTGAGCTCAGCGAAGGCTTCCTTGACGTCGTAGCTGCCGCCGCGGCTCGGAATGGCATTGAGGAAGGTCAGGCCGAGCGCCGACAGCGGGTCGGTGTTCTCGGAGCTCTCCTCACGGCGGTATTCCAGACCGCTCGCGAAACCCGCGCTGCCGGCCCAGGTCTCGAACAGGAAGGGATTGTTGACCGAGCCACCCACCACGGTCTGGCTCAGGCTGGCCTCGTTCAGCGAGCGCGCGTTGAACCAGTCGGACGCTTCGGCGCTGACGGCGCCGTTGCCGAAGATGCTGAACGGCACGCAGCCGGTGCGCGCGAACGCCGAGTAGACCGAGCCCGTGTGCGGGTTGATCGCGTTGGGGTCGAGCGTGGTGCGGCAGACGGGGTTGCCGCGGCTGTCACGAACCACGTCCAGACCCGCCTGGAAGCGCTCGTTGATGCGATTCGCCGAGTTGATGCGATCCACCGTGGTGCGGCCGTGGACCGCCGCCACTTCATACCCCCAGCTCTCGCCGAAGTAGCCGTCCATGCCAGCCACTACGCGGAGGGTCTGGCGCTCGGCCTCTTCACCGCGACGACCGGCATCTTCATTGAAGCGGGCAACGCGGATCAGCTGGCGACCCGCCTGCTCGTGCAGCTGGCGCAGCTCATTGCTGACGTAGGCGTTGTCGAGACGGACGACCAAGCCGCCGGTGCTGCCATCGGCGCTGATCTGATCGAACGAGGGCTGACGCTGCGACTCGGAGTTGCTGCGCGAGTACTTGCCCTCGAAGAAGGCGCGGTGGTTCTCGTTGATCTCGAAGTTGAAGAAGCTGTTCAGGCTGAAGCGATCCAGCGCAGGCTGCAGCTCGGTGGTGGAGGCGAGATCGAGGTAGTCGCAGTTGACGCACTGACCCGCGTCGCGGGGACCATCGAAGCGCTGGCGGCGGAAGCTGCCATCCGCGTTGAACACGTAGGGCGTGCCGCCAACCACGAAGCGCCCGCCATTGGTCTGGGTGAGCAATCCACCCGGCCCCTGCAGGACGCGCTGCGGGTTGGACTCGCTTGCAGGCCGCGACGGATCAAATGCCGGGTTGGGCACCAGCACGAGGCTTTCGCGACCGACGCGGCGCTCGCTCAGACCGAGGTTCGACTGCGAGCTGAACTCGACCGAGAACGCCGCCGAGCCGCGGCCATCAGAGAAGTTGTTGCCGCCGGTGAAGCTGGCGAAGCTGCGCTCGAAGCTGCCCTCGTCCGCCACGCCGTGCTGGGCACGCGCTTCGAAGCCCTGGAAGTCGCGCTTCATGATGAAGTTGACCACGCCGGCAACAGCGTCAGCGCCGTACACCGCAGACGCGCCACCGGTGATGATCTCGATGCGGTCGATCAGCTCCACCGGGATGGTGTTGACGTCCACCGAGCTGGAGCCGGGGCTGGAGCCGACGTGGCGGCGACCGTTGACCAGCACCAGCGTACGCGCCTGACCCATGCCGCGAAGGTCCAGCTGGCCGAGGCCGACGGTGCCGATGAAGCGGCCGGAGTTGGCGCTGGTGAACGTGCTCTGCAGCGCCGGCAGCGAGGCCAGAAGGTCGGCGGCCGTCTCGGCGCCGGAGACGCGAATCTCGTCCGAGGTGATGGCAGTCACCGGCGACGGGGTGATGAAGCCCTGGCGCGTGATGCGCGAGCCGGTGACCTGGATCTGATCCAGCACCAGCTCGGCTTCGTCCGCGGTGTCCTGCGCGTGCGCTGCGGTGGTACCGAGGCTGAGAATGGCGAAAGAAAGGGCAAGACCGAGCTGGCTGGCGCGCAGCTCAGCGACGTACTTCAGAGTGTTCTGCATGGGGGCTTTGTACCTGGGGGGAGGAACGAACTCCCAGCACCGAGGGGCGCTGGGAGCGCGAACCTTAGGACCCAGGCGTTAACTCAATCTTAATGTCTACCGGTGGACTGGGACTTTCGTCCTTGACATTCAACAACCTTGCTGAGCACCGACCGCTCCAGCAGATGACGCATCCCCGCCGCGCAAAACCCAGAGTGCGCGAAGAGTCCCTGACACTCTCGCGAGTGCACCGCTGCGCGTTCCAGCCAAGGCCCCGTGCGCGAACTCACGGGAGTCTGGTGTACCGATCGAACTCGCAGTTCGCGCAGCGCCTTGCCGCCACCGGCGTTCAGCGGCGACCGCAGTAGGCGTGTGGCTTTTCACGTGATCTCAGTCGAGCGGGCGAATGGAATCCGACACGAGGCGCAGGCCGTGGTGGTCGATCAATCGGCGCACCGCCGGATGGGCGTTGAAGGTCTGCTCGGCCTCGGCCTGGCGCTCGCCGCGCTGGCGGTGGGTGCGGGCGTGCAGGCTTTCGCGATCAAGCTGCTCAGCGATGAACTCGATCCGTGGCTCAGCGCCCAATGCCGCGCCGAGCTTCTGCGCCAGCGCCTGGATCGCGTTCTCCATACGCAGGTGCTCAAGCTTCGCCGGCAAGCTGAGTTTGATGCGGATGCCGTCATAGCCGGCGAACACCGAATGCGCAGCCAGTTCGCGCACCGGCCCGCCCAGACCGCAGCGCTCCTGCAGATCCAGCCAGTCATCGTGATCCAGCAGCCGCGCGGGCGGATCGGCGACCGCACTGAGCTGCGAACGCGGGCGCTCAGCCGACGCCTCGCTCGGGTTGATGGGCGTGTTCGGCTCGTCGCGCCTGTTCGACTCGACGCGCGCACTCGGAACATCGACCTTGGTTGGCCGCAGGTTCGTTTCGTCAGTGAACCTGTCGGCCTGCGTATCAATGCCCGCTTCGGCGGCGCTGTGCCAGGGCGGTGACTCAGCCTCCCACGACGGTGCGTGCTCAGGCGCTGGATCGCGCAAGGCGTGTATCCGCGCTGGCGGAAGCTCGGGCAGCGGCTCGATGCGCGCCGGTTCGGCGACGCGCAGCGCCGCAGCCGCCGCGCCACCGCGGGCGGCCAGCGCGGCCATCACCGGTGAGCCCATGGCGGCGCGCGGCGCATTGCCGGAACCGGAACGGTCGTCAAACACCGCGCTGAGCTTGGCCATGGCCTCGGCTGCACCGGCGGGCGCTGCACGTGTGGCCGCGGGCGCTTCCGCACTGCGGGGCGACGCCTCGCCACGCACCGGCGCGACGGTCGCGGATCGGGCTGCCGCGCGCGGTGCGCTCGGCGCGACCTCCGCATCGAAGCTGGCGAAGGCCAGCATGCGCAGCAGGGCCATCTCGAAACCGATCCGCTCGCTCGGCGCCATCGGCAGCTCGCGGCGCCCCTGCAGCGACATCTGGTACCACAGCTGCACGCGCTCGGCCGGCACCTGCGCCGCCAATCCATGCAAATCAAGCCGATCGTCTTCGGGCGCCGCAGACGGCACCAGCTGGGTCAACTGCAGGCGATGCAGAGCCTCGGCCAGGGCATCCAGCGCGGCGCCGAAATCCGGCGCGAACGAGGCGACGGTTTCGATGGTGGCGAGCAGGCGTTCGCCGTCGGCCGCCACCAGCGATTCGACCAGCGCACCGACCTGGGCGCGATCGACGGTGCCGAGCATGGTCCGCACTTCAGCCTCGCGCAGCGCGCCGCCGCCGTAGGCGATCGCTTGATCCAGCAGCGACAGGCCATCACGCAGGCTGCCGTCCGCGGCGCGGGCGAGCTGGGCGATCGCTGGCGCGTCGGCATCGATGCCTTCAGCGGCGAGGATCGCGGTCATCTGGGTGCGGATCTGCTCGATCGTCAGCCGCTTCAGGTTGAACTGCAGACAGCGCGACAGCACGGTCACCGGCAGCTTCTGCGGGTCGGTGGTGGCGAGCAGGAACTTGACGTGCTCCGGCGGCTCTTCGAGCGTCTTCAACAGCGCGTTGAAGGCGTTCTTCGACAGCATGTGCACTTCGTCGATCAGATACACCTTGATCCGCCCGCGCGCCGGCATGTACTGCGCGTTGTCGATCAGCTCGCGCACATCATCGACGCCGGTGTTCGACGCGGCATCGATCTCCAGCAGGTCGACGAAGCGGCCGGCATCGATGTCGCGACACACGGTGCACTCGCCGCAGGGCTCGGCACCGGTGCCCTGCAGACAGTTCAGACTCTTCGCAAAAATGCGCGCGATGGTGGTCTTGCCGACACCACGGGTGCCGGTGAACAGAAACGCGTGATGCACCCGCCCGACCTCCAGCGCGTGCGTGAGCGCACGCACGACATGCTCCTGCCCCACCAGTTCGGCGAAGCGGCGCGGTCGCCATTTGCGGGCTAGAACGAGATAGGACATGCGGGTTTGGCCATGCGGCGGAGCAAGCCCGGGATTGTGCCATGGCCGGCCCGTGGGGCCGGCCGGGATTGGGGATTCGGGATTCGGGATTCGGGATTCGCCGAAGGTCGGCTACGTCCCGGCGTCAGCGCTGCGTTGATGCCACCGAGGCTAGGCGCGCTTGGGCTTTCGCCACGGCCAAACACCGTCGATGCCCTGGCGGAGGGAAGACCGCCAGTCTCCACACCTCGCTCGATTCCCGATTCCCGATTCCCGATTCCCGATTCCCGATTCCCAGCACCAAAAACACAAAAGCCCGCATCAGCGGGCTCTGGTGTTTCTGCGAGGGTGGCAGCCCCCGCCAGCGTTACTCCGGCACCCGAATCAGCTACTACCGTTGCTCCCTTCCGGGCCTGGCGGGGTTTGCAGCCTATCGTCGCGGAGGCACCAACGGGAGCCACCATAGTTATCGCTGGGTGACCGCCGGCGTAGACGGGTCAGCGGCCGCTTGGAGGGCGGCGTGCAGTTCTGATCGAGCGCATGAAACTGGCGGAGAGAGAGGGATTCGAACCCTCGATACGGGGTTTAGCCGTATACACACTTTCCAGGCGTGCTCCTTAAACCGCTCGGACACCTCTCCGGGGTTTCACGCGCTGCACTGCAGGGCGCGGAGACTAGCCGTTTCGCGTTGGATCCACAAGCCTCATCGCTGCGAAGTCGGCCCCGGCGACGCCACCGACAGGCGCTCGCCGGGCTGCAGTACGCGGTGGCCGCGCGCTGCCATGACCGCGCCCTGTTCGGCCGAGCCGTAGTGATACAGGGCGAGCCGCGCCAACAGTTCAGCCGGGTATTCACGCTCCAGATCATCCAGGCCCGAATGCGAGGGATTGCCGACCAGGCCGCAGTCGTGAGCGATGGTCTCGATCGAATACTGCGCCAGCTGCTCCGGGATCGGCCGGGTGTCGCCGGTGTAGACGAAGCTGCCGCGCAGCGCCAACCCGAAGGCGGTGTCGGGCTGATGGTGACGCACCGGAAACACCTCGAAGCTGAGCCCGGCATGCCAGAAGCTGCGCGAGACCGGAATCAGCTGGAACGCATCCCAGTAGTTCGCACCGCCTTCGGCCAGCACGCCGGGGTAGTCGGCCAGCCGCGCCTGCAGCAGGGGCACCACCGGTGCGGGCACGTACAGCCGACAGCGGCCGCGGCGGGCCTCATCGAAGTACAGCCGGAAGAACAGCCGCTCCATGCCGCCGATGTGATCGAGATGCGTGTGGGTGATGAACAGCGCCAGCGGCGGTTCGCCGTAGTGCGCGAGATAGGCGCTCAAAGCCTCGGTGCCGCAGTCGATCATCAGCCGCGGCTGGCCGTCCTGCTCCAGCACTGCCGAGGCCGAGCCGAGCTCGACCGCCGCGCTGCTGCCCACGCCGAGAAAACGCAGCGCCCAGCTGCCATCGTCTGCCACCGCACTCATGCCGACGCCACCGCCTGCGGATCGCCGCCGGCATCGACATAGCCCGCGCTCAGCGCCGTCCACGCCGTCGCCAGCGCGGCATCACGCAGGCCGAGCTTGCGCAGCGAGCGCTGCAGGCGCTGCAGGTTGGCGGCCTGCCAGGTCGATGCCGGCGCACGCAGCTCGCCGCGGTCGAAGTCCAGCAGCCAGTGCGCGCCGTGTGCATCCAGCAGGATGTTGTGGGCATTGAGATCGGCGTGAAAAGCGCCGGCAGCGTGGAAGCGCTGCAGCAGGCGGCCGAGCGCGGTCCAGTCGAAGCTGCTCGCGCGGCCGGCGGCGAGCTCGGCAGCAAGCGTCGTGCTGTCGGCGATGGCGAGGGTCATCAGATCCGCGCGATAGAACAGGCCATGGCGACGGTAGCCTGCGGCCAGCGGCGCCGGCACCGGAAGACCCTGTCCGCGCAGTCGGGCCAGCAACCTGAACTCACGAAAGGCACGTGTGCGCGCCTCGCCGGTCCACAGGTAGAGATCCTTGTTGAGCCGCCCATACAGGCCGCCGCGACGGTAGTGGCGGATCACTGCCTCGCCGAATTCGCCGCGCACGAAACACACCGCGCCGCGACCGCCGCGGCTGGCTTCCATGCGACCGCGCTGAGCCCACTGGCCGGGATCGAGCAGGCTGCGCTCGGCCTGCGTGATCAGCGCCTGATCAAACAGAAGGGCGCCGGCGGCATCGGTGACACGCGCTTCCTGCACGGGCGCGTGAGCGGCAGTGGCTGGGGACATCGGGACAGCACTCGAAACGGGCGGCGGCCGAGTGTAGCAAGCGCCCCGCAAGGCTCCAGCCGACAGGCCGGGAAGGCGCCGCGTGTATCATCCCCGCCCGATGCAGCGAGCGGCCGCAGGCGCTCGCCCCACTCTTCAGACCCACCAACACGGCAGCCTAGAACGCTATGAATCCGGTCAACGTCCTGTGCATCAAATGGGGCACCAAGTACGGCTCCGAGTACGTCAACCGGCTGCACTCGATGGTCGCGCGCCACCTGCATCGGCCGTTCCGTTTCGTCTGCCTGACTGATGACCGCGCCGGCATTGATCCGGCGATCGAGGTGCACGATATCCCGCAGGTTGGCTTCAAGGATTTCGACGAACGCCTGCCCTGGAGCTTCGGCCACGGCTGGCTGAAGCTGACCAGCTTCAAGCGTGAGCTGTACGACCTGCAGGGCACCACCCTGTTCATCGACCTTGATGTGGTGATCGTCGACAGCATCGACTGCTTCTTCGAGCAGCCCGGCGAGTTCGTGGTGATCAAGGAATGGGACAAGCGCGACGACACCGGCAACACTTCGGTGTACCGCTTCGAGATTGGCGCGCATGCCGACGCGCTTGAATACCTGACAGCGAACAAGGACAAAGCGCTGTCCGAAGTACGCAACGAGCAGGAGTTCATCACCGGCTTCCTCGGCCGCCAGGGCAAGGTCAGCTTCTGGCCGGACAGCTGGTGCCGCAGCTTCAAGCGCCACTGCGTGCGGCCGGGAATCCTGTGCTGGTTCCAGCCGCCGCGGCTGCCGGAAGGCGCGAAGATCATCGCCTTCCACGGCAAGCCCAACCCGCCGGATGCCATCGCCGGAGTCAGCGGCAAGTGGTATCGCAAGGTGTTTCCGACCCAGTGGGTGGCGGATCACTGGCGCTGAGGCTCAGTTCACAGCCACGCACGGCCTGGCTATGGCAAAAGCGGTCGCACGGAACTTGCAGAACACCCGCCACTGAAGGGCCGCAGCGCCCAGGCGGAGATACCGGTGTCGAAATTCCAACGCCTTTCGATTGAGGACGCTCTGCGGTGAGGGCGCTCGTCATCGAGGATTCGCGCACCAGCCAGGCGATGATCTCGCACCTGCTGCGCGAAATCGGCATCGAGCCGCTGCAGGCGGAGACCGGCGCGCGCGGCTTGGTGCTGTATCACGAGCGGCGTCCCGACCTGATCCTGCTGGACGTTGAGTTGCCTGACATCGACGGCATGGAAGTGGCCCGGCGCATCCGCTCCAGCGAGGGCCCGGGTGAGTGGACGCCGATCGTGTTTCTGACCGGTCGCACCAGCGATTCCGACCTCGAAGCCGGGATCGCGGCCGGCGGCGACGACTACCTGATCAAACCGATCAACCCGGTCGTGCTGACGGCCAAGGTGCGCGCCATGCAGCGGATCGCGCAGATGCGCGACAAACTGCTCGAAACCACCCATCAGCTCGACCAGGTGAATCGAGAACTGATGCGCCTGTCGGCCATGGACGGACTGACCGGCCTCGCCAACCGCCGCCATTTCGACACCGTGCTCAAAAGCGAGTGGGAGCGCGGCAGCCACCGCCGGCACCCGGTGTCGCTGCTGATGTGCGATGTCGATTTCTTCAAGCCCTACAACGACAGCTATGGCCACCTGCAGGGCGACGAATGTCTGCGCCGCATCAGCAGCGCGCTGCAGTTCGCGATCCGCCGGCCGTGCGAACTGGCGGCCCGCTACGGCGGCGAGGAGTTCGCCCTGCTGCTGCCGGAGACCACCGCCCAACAGGCGCTGGAAATCGCCGAGACCGTACGCGCCAACGTCGAGCGTCTGGCAATTCCACACGCGCAGTCGCCCAAGGGCATGGTCAGCATCAGCCTTGGCGTGGCTACGCGGGTGCCGAACGGCCAGCTGCCGCCGGAGCGCCTGATCGGCTTGGCCGACAAAGCTCTGTACATCGCCAAAAAGAGCGGCCGTGATCGCGCCGCGCAGGCCGTCGGGGGTGCCGGGGAGGCCGTCGCCAGCTGAGTCAGTCACACGTTGGCAAGCGCTGTGATGCTGAGAGATGCAGCCGGCTCGAACAGTCGCTGTGGTGGCGCTGATTCCACGCGTTACAGACCGCCGATACAGCGGATCACTGCTCTGAGGCATTGGATTGCTGTCGAAAGGCCTGGCGAATAGCGAGCGCGCGTGCAGGCGTCAGCCCATGTGCCGGCTGAGCAGCCCGATGAGATGCCGATCTCAACGTCACGCAGCCCGACTTTTGAGCTCGCGCAGGTCGGCGCCGATTGCTCAGCCGCCCGCGCCGACACCGCCCGAACCCAGTCCGCCCCGAGTCAGCTGCAGCGGGTCCAGCAGCGGGGCGAGCTGCTCCGCCGACCCGCCGGTGACTTCCATCGCCACTTCCAGCAGCGGCCGGCCTTCCACATAGGCGCGTTTGGCGATCTCCGCACCCTTGGCGTAGCCGATCAGCGGGTTCAGCGCCGTCACCAGGATCGGATTGCGCGCCAGCGCCTGCTCGATCCGATCCGTGCGCACCCGAAACCCGGCAATCGCCTTGTCGGCCAGCAGGCGCATCGCGTTGGACAACAGCTCGATCGACTGCAGCAGCGCATGCGCCACCAGCGGCAGCATCACATTGAGCTGGAAGTTGCCGCTCTGCGCGGCGATTGAGATCGTCACGTGCTGACCCATCACCTGGGCGCACACCATCGCCACCGCCTCCGGAATCACCGGGTTGACCTTGCCCGGCATGATCGAGCTGCCCGGCTGCAGCGCCGGCAGCTCGACTTCGCCAAGGCCGGCCAGTGGGCCGGAGTTCATCCAGCGCAGGTCGTTGGCGATCTTCATCAGGATCGCGGCCAGCCCGTTCAACTGCGCTGACAGCGCCAGCGCGGCGTCCTGCCCGGCGATGCCGACGAACAGATTCTCGGCCGGGCGGAACTTGATGCCGGTGAGTTTCTGCAGCGCTCGACACGCACGCTTGCCGAAAGCCGGATCGGCATTGATGCCGGTGCCGATGGCGGTGCCCGACAGCGGCAGAAAGCGCAGCCGTTCGGACTCCTGCTCGATCCGTTCGCGCGCCAGGCCAAGCTGCGCCTCCCAGGTGCCGAGCTCCTGGCCGAAGGTCAGCGGCATCGCGTCCATCAAATGAGTGCGGCCGGTTTTGGCGACGCCGTCGAGCCCGGCGGCGCGCTTGCCCAGGGTCTTGCGAAGCAGCTTCAGCGCCGGCAGCAGGGCCTCGCGCAGGGCCTGCGCGGCGGCGATCTGGATCGCACTCGGCACCGCGTCGTTCGAGCTCTGCGCCATGTTGATGTGGTCGTTGGCCGAGACCGGGCGCCCTAGGCGCGCCGAGGCCAGCGTCGCCAGCACCTCGTTCATGTTCATGTTGCTGGAGGTGCCCGAACCGGTCTGGAACACATCGACCGGAAACTGGTTCGCGTGCTGACCCGCGATCACCTCGCCCGCCGCGGCTGCAATCGCCTCGGCCATCGCCGCATCCAGCAGGCCCAGCTCGGCATTGGCGGTGGCGGCGGCGGACTTGATCGCCGCCAGCGCGCGCAGAAAACCTGCCGGCATGGCCAGGCCCGACACGGGGAAATTCAGCACCGCGCGCTGAGTCTGCGCGCCCCACAGCGCCTCGGCCGGGACTTCGAGTTCACCCAGGCTGTCGCGTTCGATTCGGGTCTTGCTGCGCATGCCGATCTCCGCACGGGTGGGTTCGTGATCCTACCCCCGCACGCCGCGGCACGGCGGCCCGGGCGGGCGGCCTGTAAACTTCGCCGCTGCCCTCCAAGCCTGTCGAGCGCCATGTCCTCTGCCCTGTCCGCCCTTACCGCTCTGTCGCCCGTCGACGGCCGTTACGCCAGCAAGGTCGATGCCCTGCGGCCGATTTTCTCCGAGTACGGGCTGATCCGCGCCCGCGTGCGGGTCGAGATCGAATGGCTGCTGGCGCTGGCCGCCGAGCCGGCAATCGTCGAGCTGAAGCCCTTCTCCGCGGCCGCCACCGCCCGCCTGCGCGCGCTGGCTGCCGAGTTCTCGATCGACGACGCCGAGCGCGTCAAGGCGATCGAGCGCACCACCAATCACGACGTCAAAGCGGTCGAGTACTTCATCAAGGAACGCCTGCGCGACGGTGCCGACCCGGCGAACGAAGCCGCTGTCGCGACCGCGGCCGAGCTGGGCCCGGCGCTGGAATTCGTTCACTTCGCCTGCACCTCGGAAGACATCAATAACCTCAGCTACTCGCTGATGCTGGCGGAGGCGCGCAGAAGCGTGCTGAAGCCCGCCTTGGCCAAGCTCGAAGCCAAGCTGCGCGAACTCGCGCACGCCCATGCCGAGCTGCCGATGCTCTCGCGCACCCACGGGCAAACCGCCTCGCCGACCACCGTTGGCAAGGAAATCGCCAACGTGCTGGCGCGCCTGCGTCGCCAGCTCAAGCAGTTCGATGCGGTCGAACTGCAGGGCAAGATCAATGGCGCGGTCGGCAATTACAACGCGCACGTGGTGGCCTACCCGGACGTCAATTGGCCGGCGCTGTCGCAGCGCTTCGTTGAAGGCCTTGGCCTGGTGTTCAACCCCTACACCACCCAGATCGAACCGCACGACTGCATTGCCGAGCTGTGCGACGTGCAGCGCCGGATCAACACCATCGGCATCGATTTCTGCCGCGATCTGTGGGGCTATATCTCGCTGGGCTATTTCAAGCAGGCGGTGAAGGCCGGTGAAGTCGGCAGCTCGACCATGCCGCACAAGGTCAATCCGATCGATTTCGAAAACGCCGAGGGCAATTTCGGTATCGCCAACAGCCTGCTCGATCATTTCGCGATGAAGCTGCCGATCAGCCGCTGGCAGCGCGATCTGACTGACTCCACTGTGCTGCGCGCACTCGGCACGGCGTTCGCGCATGCGCTGATCGCCATCGACGCATTGATGCGCGGCCTGAACAAACTCTCGACCGACCCGGACCGCCTCGCCGCCGACCTGGACGCCGCCTGGGAGGTGATGGCCGAGCCGGTGCAAACGGTGATGCGCCGCCACGGCCTGCCCAACCCGTACGAGCAGCTGAAGGCGCTGACCCGCGGCCACGGCATCAATGCGGATTCGATGCGCGCCTTCATCGCCTCGCTCGACATGCCCGAGCACGACAAATCGCGCCTGCTGATGATGACGCCCGGCGACTACACCGGCCTCGCTGCCGCGCTGGCGAAGGCGATCTAGAATGGCCCGCACGCTAACAACCCGCACCGCCGCCAGCGTCCTGCCGATCGAAGTGCAGGCCACGGCCAAGCAGCGGCTCGGCATGTCGGCCGCACAGTTCCTGCGCGACTACTGGCAGAAGCGCCCGCTGCTTATCCGCGGCGCCTTCGCCGGCTTCGATTGTCCAATCACGCCCGAGGACCTGGCCGGTCTGGCCTGCGAGGACGGCGCGCTGGCGCGGCTGGTGCTGCACGACCGCACGAAGGACCAGTACGCGCTGGAAACCGGCCCCTTCGCCGAGGACCGCTTCGCCAGCCTGGGCGAACGCGACTGGACACTGCTGGTGCAGGACGTCGACAAATGGGACGGCGACGTGCGCGCCTTGCGCTCGGCCTTCGACTTTCTGCCGCGCTGGCGGATCGACGACATCATGATCAGCTACGCGGTGGCGGGCGGCTCGGTCGGCCCGCATGTCGACCAGTACGACGTGTTCCTGCTGCAGGGCCTCGGCCATCGCCGCTGGCAGATCGATGCCGACCCGAATGCGCCCAAGGACTTCCGCGATGGCGCCCAGCTGCGTCTGCTGCGGCAGTTCAACCCCAGCCATGAGTGGCTGCTCGGCCCCGGCGACATGCTGTACCTGCCGCCCGGTCTCGGCCACCACGGCGTCGCCGAGGACAGCTGCCTGACGCTGTCGCTGGGCATGCGTGCGCCATCGCTTAATGAGCTGGTCACCGACCTCGCCGACGAGCTCAGCGCCGGCCTTGGCGAAGAACAACGCTTCACCGACGCCGATCTGCAGCCGGCGGCAGACCCGGCCGAGATCGACGCCGCCGCGATCGCCCGCGTACGCGCCAGCCTCGCGCCGCTGCTGGCGATGGACGATGCCGCACTCGCGCAGTGGTTCGGTCGCTTCATAACCGCATATCGCAACGCCGGCACGCCGCAGCCGGCACCGCGCCTGCCGACTCGGCCCGAGCTTGAAGCCCTGTTGGCCGCCGGTGGCGAACTGGTCTGGCACCCGTTCAGCCGCGTCGCCTGGGGCCGCGCTGGCCGCGGTGCGCAGCTGTTTGTTCATGGCGAGACCTATGCCTGCACACTGGCCGGCGCCAAGCGGCTGGCCCGCGGCGATGCGCTCAGCGGTGGCAACTTCGAAGCGCTGAAGCCGATCGACCGCGATGCCGCCTGGGCGCTGGTCCAGGCGGGGCATCTCATCGCCCAAGCCGTCCGGAAGTCACGTCGCTGAGTCCATGACTACGCCGATCCCCGAAGGCTTCCGCGTTGAGCCCGCCGACTACCGGCGCGATTTCGACACCCTGCGCGCGATCCGCGACGAGGTGTTCGTGCGCGGCCAGAACGTTCCGCTCGAAATCGAGCTCGACGCGCTGGATCCACTCTGCCAGCACGTGCTGGCGCGCGCCGAAGACGGCACGGCCATCGGCACCGGGCGGCTGATGCCCGACGGCCGCATCGGCCGGATGGCGGTAGTGTCCAGCTGGCGCGGCCGAGGTGTCGGCGGGGTGATGCTTGAGCGCCTGGTCGAGATTGCGCGCAGCCGAGGCATTGCGGAAGTCGAGCTGCACTCGCAGGTTCACGCCTGCGCGTTCTATGTCCGCCACGGTTTCGAAGCCTATGGCGAGAATTTCTGGGAGGCCGGCATCGAGCATGTGCACATGCGCCGTGCCCTGGCGGCGGATGTGGTCGAGCGCAGTCCCGGCCCGGTCGAACTCAAGATCGAATCCGAGCATCAGGCGCGCGCGCTCAGCCTCGAGCTGCTGCAGCAGGCGCGCTATCGCCTGAGCATCTTCAGCCGCGATCTCGACCCACTGCTGCTGGGCACACCACAGGCGCTGGAGGCATTGCGCAGTCTGGTGGCGCGCGGCCGTGGCGTGGAGGTCCGCATCCTGCTGCAGGATGCCGCCAGCACCCTGCGTGACCTGCATCCCTGGCTGCCCCTGCTACAACGCCTGACCAGCCTGATCCAGGTCCGCAGCGTGATCGAGCCGGTCGACCGCCAGAACCCCAGCGCCCTGCTGCTGAACGATGCCGGCGGCTACTTCCACCGGCCGCTCGCCAGCCGATTCGAAGGCACCGCCAGCCTGCGGGCCGAAGGCCGTCGCCGTCAGCTGCAGAACGAATTCGACGAACTGTGGGAACGCGGCGAACCCAGCAGCGAGCTGCGCGCGCTGAGCGGGCTCTAGGGCCACATAGCCAAGCGCGAGCGAATCCCCGAAACTAGCGCGCTGTAGCGGCGCCGCCCCTGCGCGCCGCGCTTCGCGAGATGTCCCGCATGCCGTTTGCCTCCGTTCTGATCGCCAACCGCGGCGAGATCGCCTGCCGCATCATCCGCAGCTGCCGCGCGCTCGGCATTCGCACCATCGCGGTCTACTCCGACGCCGATGCGTCCGCCCAGCATGCGCGGCTGGCCGATGTCGCCGTGCATATCGGCGGCTCCAGCCCGCGCGAGAGTTACCTGCGGCCGGAGGCGATCATCCAGGCCGCACTCGCCACCGGCGCGCAGGCGATCCATCCGGGCTACGGCTTTCTGTCCGAGAACGCCGACTTCGCCGATGCAGTGGTGCAGGCCGGGCTGGTGTTCATCGGCCCGTCTGCAGCGTCAATGCGCAAGATGGGCTCGAAGGCCGGCGCCAAGGAACTGATGCAGGCGGCCCAGGTGCCGGTGGTGCCCGGCTACACCGGCGAGGACCAATCGCGCGAGCGGCTGGCGGCCGAAGCCGAACGCATCGGCTATCCGCTGATGATCAAGGCCGCCCACGGCGGCGGCGGCAAGGGCATGCGCATCGTGCGCTCGACTGCCGAATTTCTGCCCAATCTGGACAGCTGCCAGCGTGAAGCGGCCAACGCCTTCGGCCGCGACCGCGTGCTGCTGGAGCGCTATGTCGAAACCCCGCGGCACATCGAGATCCAGGTGTTCGGTGACAGCCACGGCACGGTGATCCATCTGAACGAGCGCGAGTGCTCGGCGCAGCGTCGCTACCAGAAGGTGATCGAGGAATCGCCCTCGCCCTTTCTCACCCCCGACCGCCGCACCGAGATGGGTGCTGCGGCCGTGCTGGCAGCGCGCGCGATCGACTACGTCAACGCCGGCACGGTGGAGTTCATCGTCGGTCCAGGCGGTGATTTCTACTTCATGGAGATCAACACCCGGCTGCAGGTCGAACATCCGGTGACCGAAGCTGTGACTGGGCTTGACCTGGTCGAATGGCAGCTGCGCGTCGCTGCCGGCGAGCCGCTGCCGCGCACGCAGAAGCAGATCGAAAGCCGCGGCCACGCGATCGAAGTGCGGCTGTACGCCGAAGACCCCGAAGCCGGCTTTCTGCCCGGCTCCGGCCGCATCGATCGGCTTGAGCTCCCCACTGGCCTGCCCGGCGTGCGCATCGATGCCGGGGTGATCGAAGGCGACACCGTAAGCGTGTTCTACGACCCGATGATCGCCAAGCTCATCGTGCACGCTCCCGACCGGCCGCAGGCGCTGGCCCGCATGGGCGATGCGCTGGCGCGCTCGCGCATCGAGGGGCCGAAGTCGAACATCGAGTTCCTGGAGCGCCTGATCCGCCACCCGGCGGTGGTCGAAGCCAGCATCGACACCGGCTATCTGGATCGGCATCTCGATCAGGTGCTGCCCGGTGCGCGCACTGCGCCGCCCGCATTGGTCGCCGCCGCCGCGGCCGCGGTGCTGCTGTCGGAATCGGCCAACGTGCATGCACAGGCGCGCGGCAGTGCCGAGCCCGACTCGCCCTGGGCTCTGGCCGACAGCTGGCGCGGCGGCCACGCCGGCGACCGCCTGCTGGTGCTGGACGGCCCAGGCGGGCGCTTCGAACTGCATGTGCAGGGCAGTGGCGGTGACTATGCGGTGCGCATTGGCGAGCAGCGGATCGATGTGCGTGATGCCCAACTCGGTGCGGATGAGCTGAGCCTGCGCATCGACGGCCAGCTGCGTCGCCTGCGCTGCCGGGTCGATGGTGCCCGCGTGCTGCTGCACGACGGCAGCGAACGCTGGACCTTCAGCCAGCGCCCGGCTTTCGAGTTCGAGGGCGAAACCAGCAGCGGTGATCGTGACCGTCTGCGCGCACCGATGCCGGGCCGGATCGTGCTGGTCAATGTGCAGGCAGGCGATGCGGTCGAGGCCGAACAAGTGCTGCTGGTGATGGAGGCGATGAAGATGGAGCTGAGCCTGCGCGCGGTGCGCGCCGGCGTGGTCGAAGTGGTGCAGGTCGCGGCCGGCGACTTCGTCGAAGCGGATTCGGTACTGATCAGGCTGGAGTCCGAACAGTGATCCGCGCCCTGGCCTTGCTCGCTCTGATCTGCCTGCTCGCCGGCTGCGTCGAAACCCGCTTCGAGTCGCCGCCCGGTGAGCGCATCGAGCGCTGTGATGCGGCCTGGAAGGGCGTGTGGCTGGACCGCAGCGATGAGAGCAAGGCCTCCGGCCTGCAGGTCGATGCGAACTGCGCCAGCACCCTGCTGACCCAGCTCGAACCCGGCGGCCCGCTGCGCCCGGTGCCGGTGCCGCTGAACTTCGTTGAACACCGCGGCCAGCGCTATGTCGTGATCGCCGACGCCTCGCTGCAGGATCTGGTCAGCCTGCCGCCCGTGCACGGAATCGATCCGGTGCCTGCGCGCAGTTTCTACATCGCCCGCTACCGTCTGCGCGGCGATCGCCTCGATATCCACAAGGTCGACGACCGCGCCGCCGCCCGCATGGTCATTGATGGACTGCTGGAGGGCACGGTCTCTTCAACGCTCAACGAGCTGCACGTCTATCTGCGCGGCACCCGCGCCGATGTGCTGCGCATCGTCGGCACGGCCGGGCTGTTCGAGCGCGAGCCGTCGATTCGGCTTGAACGCAGTCGCAAGTCACTGGCCGAGATCGAGGCCGAACTGATCCGCGAAGGCAGCCGCCAATGAGCAGTGCAGACTCCAACCACGTCCGCATCGTCGAAGTCGGCCCGCGCGACGGCCTGCAGAACGAATCGACCCTGCTGCCGGCGGCACTCAAGATCGAGCTGATCGAACGCCTCGGCGCCTGCGGCCTGCAGACCGTGGAGGCGACCAGCTTCGTCAGCCCCAAGTGGGTGCCGCAGCTGGCTGATGCGGCCGAGGTATTCGCAGCGATTCAGCGCCGGCCCGGCGTGCGCTATCCGGTGCTGGTGCCCAATCTGCAGGGCTACGAGCGCGCCCGCGCCGTCGGCGTTGAGGAGATCGCGGTGTTCGGCGCGGCCTCTGAAGCCTTCTCGCAGAAGAACATCAACGCCAGCATCGCGGAAAGCCTGCAGCGCTTCGCGCCGGTGATCGAAGCGGCTCGCGCCGACGGCGTCGCGGTGCGCGGCTACGTATCCACCGTGCTGGGCTGCCCGTACCAGGGCGAGGTGCCGCTGGCCGACGTGGTGCGCGTCGCGCAGCGGCTGTTTGCTATGGGCTGCTACGAAATCTCGCTCGGCGACACCATCGGCGTCGGCACCCCGCGCAAGGCGCGCGCGATGCTGGATGCCGTGGCCGCAGTCGTGCCGATGAGCGCACTGGCGGTGCATTTCCACGATACCTACGGCCAGGCGATCGCCAACATCAGCGCCTGTCTGGACGCCGGCGTGCGCGTGGTCGATGCTGCCGCCAGTGGCGCCGGCGGCTGCCCGTACGCGAAAGGTGCATCCGGCAATGTCGCCAGCGAAGACGTGCTCTATCTGCTGGATGGGCTGGGCTTCACACACGGCGTCGATGCCGATGCCCTGGCCTCGACCGGACAATGGTTGTCGGACGCACTCGGCCGCAGCAACGGCAGCAAGGCCGGACGCGCGCGAATCGCCAGTCGCAGCGAATGATCGCTTCCGGAGCGTCCGGTCCGACATGATCTGCGTCGCCTCACGGGAGACTTCACGCACATGACGGCAGGCCAAGCGGGCAGTAAGACTTGTGCGTCAGGGTCGAGGTTCGACTGCCCAGCAACTTCGGCGACCGGGTCCGAGACAGGCTGCACAAATCACAGGCTGGGTCTGCTCGACTTCGGCACCGCAATCGCCATCGACACACCCCGCATCGTCGAGGCTGTCGGGAAACCGCGCGATGCGCGCGGAGCACTCAAGAGCAACACATGTCGGGTATGGAACACGGACAACCTGCCGTAGCGTTACCACGTTTCGACCTTCTGGCCGAGCGCAGCGGCCCCACACAGGACGCTGCTCACGTAGACCGCTCGCCGTCTGCGGGCAAACGCGAGCGGGGCCGGGGCATGCTGAGCCGACAGTGCAGGGTCGCGGCGAAGACTGAGGCACGCGGCTGGTCGGACTCTGGTCGGCGGGAGTCCGCCATCGCCCGCGCGGTTTACTCCTCCGCCAGGTTATGGGCGAGAGCGCCCGCCGTCGAGCTGCGCATCGCGAACGCACAGGCCTCGCGCGCACGGTTTTTCGTCGCACCGGCGACAGCACGCCAGGGTGCTGATCTCGCGACGGAGCAGGCCATCTGCCGCGAGGCGCATGCGCGTATTCAGGGGATGCCGAATCAGCACAACTCCATGCGCCGAGGCCGCTGAGCGTGGCATGGCTGGCAGCGTGGTGTGCACTCTGCGCATGCGCGCTGTGCGCGTGGCAGTGGCGCTCGTGTGCCCAACTTCGAACCCGCCTGAAGGCCCAGCAGCAACTGTTCACCGAGCAGTCGAAACATGAGCGCGCGCGCGTTCGCCAGCAATCCGCACTGGAAGAGCGCGAGAGGATCTATCGAGATCTGCACGACGACCTCGGCTCGCAGCTACTGCAAATGATCTACACCGCACCAACCCCGGCCTTTGCCGACCAGGCCCGTGCGGTAGTGCAGAACCTGCGCGACGCGGTCAGTCGTTTGCGTGGCGAGCCCGGCACGTTGTCGAACGTGCTGGCCGATATCGAAGCAGAATCACGCCAGCGCCTGTGGACCGTAGAGGCCGAGCTGCTGTGGGAGCAGGCCGCGGATCTGCCCGACCCACAGCTCGACTCTGGCCAAGCCCTGCACCTGCATCGGATCGTGCGCGAGGGCATCAGCAATGCGATCCGGCATGCCGCGGCCAAGCGCTTGCGCGTGCGGATCCGTCCGGACGGCGGGCAGCTGCTGCTTGACCTCAGCGATGACGGTTTCGGCCCACCCGATGCAATTCAAGGCGGGCGCGGAGTACAGGGTATGCACAGTCGCGCGGCCGAACTGCAGAGCCGCATCGACCGGACACCCGGCACCTTCGGCGGCACCAAGATCATGCTGCGCTTCCCGCTTGCGGCCACCGGCGCAGTGAGCCCATGAGCGCCCGGCTCGCACCACGCCTGGCGCTGCTCGTCGACGACCAGGTGCCCGAGCGCGCCTGGCTGCGCAATGCGTTGCTGCAGGCCTTCGCAGGCATTCATATCCTAGAAGCGGCGTCGATCGCCGACGCCTTTCAGATGCTGAAGAGGCACGCCGCCGACGCATACGGTCGAAATCCGATTGATCTGGCCCTGATCGATCTCGGGCTTCCTGATGGATCAGGCGTGCGGATCATCGAGGCGCTGCAGGAGCGCGGCGGCCACTGTCCGTGCGTGGTCAGCACCGTTTTCGACGACGACGCCCATGTATTCCCGGCGCTGCGCGCGGGCGCCTTGGGCTACGTGCTGAAGGACCTGCCCGCTGCGGCGCTTACGCATATGCTGCGCGGAATTCTCGGGGGCCAACCGCCGCTTTCACCCAGCATCGCCCGCCGCTTGCTCCGGCAGTTCCGGGCCGCACCCACTGAACGGCTCTGCGCCGAGCCCGCACACCGACAGGAGGCACTGACGCCGCGCGAATCCGAAGTACTGCAGCTGATCGCCAAAGGCTACACCGTGCAGCAGAGCGCCATCACCCTGAGCCTGTCGCCCCACGCGGCAGCCGGCTACGTCAAAGACATCTATCGCAAGCTCAGCATCAACTCGCGCGCCGAGGCGACGATGGAAGCTGCACGGCTGGGCTTGGTGGCGCGCGAGCAGCGGTGAGTGCGGCGCATCCGACGATCTCGCTCAAACACGCCTTCTGATCATCCGCCTGAGAGGGGATGTCACTCGATCTCATGGAAGCTCTCACCAGTCGATCGGAACGCCGCTGAACAGGTTGGACTGCCTGCGCGATGTAACGTTCGATTGCTGCGACACAAAGAAAAAGAGCCGGTCGATTGCTCGACCAGCTCTTCATCTTATTTGGCGCGCCCGGAAGGATTCGAACCTCCGACCCCCAAGTTCGTAGCCTGGTGCTCTATCCAGCTGAGCTACGGGCGCGTGAGAAGCGAAATTATGGAGGGTGTTTTTTGTTCCGTCAAGCCTGCCGGCGTATCGAATTCGATGCCTTCGGGCTGGGCGGAACACCCGTCCAGATTGCCTCGGAAAGCCCGAAATGCAGGCCTTTCAATTCGAAGGGGGCCTTGCGGCCCCCTTCGATGGCAACTGGCGGAGAGAGAGGGATTCGAACCCTCGATAAGGCTTTTGACCCTATACTCCCTTAGCAGGGGAGCCCCTTCGGCCTCTCGGGCATCTCTCCGGATTCGTTGGCTTGGCCTTCCTTCGAAGACGTCGCCGCAGAGCGAACAACTATAGCGAAGCAAGCTGAGTTGGTAAAGCCCGATCAGGCCGAATTGTTGTCGCCCTCGCTTGGCTTGCCGCCTTCAGCCCCTTCGGAGCGGATGCGCTGGTAGATCTCTTCGCGATGAACGGCCACGTCCTTGGGCGCACCGATGCCGATGCGCACCTGATTGCCCTTCACCCCTAGAACAGTCACGGTGATCGAATCTCCGATCATCAACGTCTCGCCGACGCGGCGAGTCAGAATCAGCATGTCACGTCTCCCTTGCGCCTTGTTGCAGAGCCCGGGCGCGTCCCCCGACGTACCGCAATCGCCGGCGTACCACTCCGCCCCACAGCCGTGCTGGCCATCCCTAGACACACGCGACGCGTGTGACATGAACATCGAATATAGCCAAGCCCCGAAGCCTTAGCAATTCCTGAACGAGCTGCAGCTCGATCCCGGCACCGTGGGCCTAAAGACGGCTGTAGCTCCACGACTGCATCCGCCCTGAGTGATACGGCATCACGCCGTGAAAAGGGCGTGGATCCGCATCGAACACCAGCGGCAGAAAGTGCCGGTCGCCCTCCCACATCGGCAGCTCCATCAGGCGCGAACGTTCGACCCAGACCAGATCACCCTCGGGATTCTGAGCCGGTGGCACGCCCTTGACACGGTCAATCAGAAAGATGAAGCCAAGCCAGTCCTCACCATTCTTGCCGAAGCCCGGCCAGTTGAGGGTGCCGCGCAACTGCATCGACAGACACTCGATGCCTGCCTCCTCGAAGATCTCGCGGCGCATGCCGGCAGCGATGTCTTCCAGCGGCTCCAGCTTGCCGCCAAGCCCGTTGTACTTGCCAAGATGCTGATCGTCGGCGCGCGCATTACGATGGACCATCAGCACGCGCTGGCCGTCTTCGGACAGTACGTAGCCGAGGGTGGCGACGATGGGGGTATAGGGCATGCGGAGCTGCTCGGAACGCGTGGCCGCACAGCATAGCGGCCAATGCCCCGAGCGAAAACGCGAACGCCCCGCAGCGGCGGGGCGTTCGTGGAGCGATACTTCGCGGCTGCTTACTTGATCAGTCGGAAGATGTACGGGTAGCGATAGGTCACGCCCTCGTTGGCCTTGATACCGGCCATGATCGCCAGCACCAGCCAGGCAAGTGCTAGCGCAAGGCCAGCCGGCACAGTCAGCAGAGCGCCAAGGCCGAAGGTGATGAAGGTGAACAGCATCAGACCGAGGCCAATGATCGCCAGGGTGATGTTGAAGTTGACTGCTTCCTTGCCCTGATCATCGATAAAGGCCGACTCGGCCTTCTTGATCTGCCACAGGATCAGCGGCGCGATGATGTTGGCAAACGGAATGAAGAAGCCGATCAGCGAGGACAGGTGCACGAACAGCGCAAACTGGCGCTCTTCGCCCGACGGCAGGCCGGTCTCGAAGGAACCCTGGGGGGGCTGCGGTGGCGCCGGGTTCGGCGGCAGCGGGGACTCGGGGATATCACTCATGCTCGGCTCCTTGCGGGTGACGGGTGTTGGATCAAACAGGCGGCGCGTGACGACTGCAAGCCCGCACTCTCGGCGCTCCATGCCGTGGGTGTCAAGAAACGGTCAAGCCTCCTCCGAGCCTCCGGCAACCGTCATGCGCCCGACCAGGATGGACCCGGTGCGCACATGTGACCGCAGATCGACATCGCCGCCCACCGCTTCAATCCGATCGTAGATTTGCCTGAGATTGCCGGCGATGGTGAATTCGTCGACTGGATAGGCGATCTCGCCGTTCTCGACCCAGAATCCGGCGGCGCCGCGCGAGTAGTCGCCAGTAATCGTGCTGACGCCCTGCCCCATCAGCTCGGTGACCAGAAGGCCGCGCTGGATACCGCCCAGCAAGGTTTCAAATGATTCTCCCCGGCCCTCGACCAGCAGATTGAGGACTCCACTGGCATTGCCCGTGCTACTCAAGCCCAACTTGCGCGCGCTGTAGCTGCCGAGGATGTAGCGCTGGAGCACACCGTTGCTGACCAGATCGGAATCGACCGTGGCGACACCCTCGGCATCGAAATTGGCCGAACGCAGCCCGCGCCGCAGGTGCGGGCGCTCGCGCAGGCTCAGCCAGCTGGGCAGCACCGGCTTGCCCATGTGATCCAGCAGAAACGAGGCGCGTCGATACAGGGCGCCACCGGACACCGCAGACAGAAGGTGACCGATCAGGCTGCGCGCCACTTCCGGCGCGAACAGCACCGGGTAGTCGCCGGTCTGCACTTCGCGTGGATCCAGGCGGCGCAGCGCACGCTCGGCGGCGCGGCGGCCGACCGACGCTGCAGCTTCCATGTCTTCCGCCGCGCAGCCGCTGGTGTACCAGTAGTCGCGCTGCATGCCCTCGCCTTCGCCGGCGATCAGCGCGCAGCTCAGCGAATGGCTGGTGCTGCGCTCAGCGCCGACGAAACCGTGCGAGTTGGCGTAGATCGCCAGGCTGGTGCCGGTGTTGACGCTGGCGCCATCGGCATTGGTGATGCGCGGGTCGAGCGCGCGTCCGGCGGTTTCGCAGGACAGCGCCAGCTCGATGGCGGCATCCGCGCTCAGGGCCCAGGGATGCCACAGATCAAGATCGGGGAAGCTCGTCGCCATGCGCTCGGGGTCGGCGAGGCCGGCGCAGGGATCACTCTCGGTGAAGCGTGCAATCGCACACGCCTGCTGAACGCTGGTCTCGATCGTGGTCGGATCGAGGTCCGCCGTGCTGGCGCTGCCCTTGCGGCCGCCGAAGTAGACCGTCAGCGACAAGCCGCGGTCGCGGGTGTGCTCGACCGTCTCGACTTCGCCCATGCGCACATTGACCGCCAACCCGGCATCCTCGTGTACACCGACCTCGGCCTGATCGGCGCCAAGCGCCTTGCAGCGCTTGATCGCGTCCTCGGCCAGCGCCGCCAGACGGGCCATCGATTCATCGGTATTCAAAGCCAGTGCGCCCACTCACGTATCCTTTGTCGTTTCCGCAAAGCCGCCAGCCCATGTCAAACATCGACGACAGCGAAGATTTCGAACTCGAGGACCGCGGCCCCAGCCGCAGCCAGAACCGCCGCGAGGCGCTTGCCGTGTTCGAGCTGGCCGAGCGCTTGGTGGGGTTGTCCGAGCCCCAGATCAAGAAGGTCCCGATGGACGAACACCTGCGCGCGGCCGTTCAGCATACGCGACGCATTACCCAGAACATCGCCAAGAAGCGCGAGACCCAATACCTCGCCAAGCTGTTGCGCCGTGACGACGATGCCGTGGCGGCCATCCGAGCGCACCTGGACGTCGACCGCGATGCGCAGCGCCGCGAGAACGCGCGCCTGCATCGGCTTGAGCAGCTGCGCGACCGTCTGGTGAATGAGGATGAAGCCTTTGCCGACGCGGTCGAGCTGTTCCCGCATGCCGACCGTCAGCAGCTTCGGCAGCTGGTTCGCAAGGCCCGCGATGAGCGCGCCGCCAACCGACCGCCGGCCGCCTACCGCGAGATCTTCAAGGTGCTGCGCCAGCTGGATGCAGCCCAGGCCAAGCCCACCGCCGATGCCGATGGCGGTGCTACGGACGACACCGATACCGAGCCGACCTGAACTCGCCCCGGAATTGGCGCCCGCAGATGCACTGCCCCCACTTCATTGCCGCCCGCTGCCGCTCCTGCAGCTGGATCGAGCGCGCCTACGCAGACCAGCTTGAGGCCAAGCAGACGCTGGCGCAGGCGCGGATTCAAGGCCCGCGGCTGCGCTGGCTGGCGCCGCTGGCAAGCGTCGAGTCCGGCTTTCGCAACAAGGCCAAGATGGCGGTCGGCGGCAGCTGCGAGGCACCCGTGCTCGGCCTGGTTGACCTGCAGGACCGTGCTGTCGACCTCGCCGACTGCCTGCTGTATCCGGAAGCCATCCAGCGGGCCTTTGGGCCGCTGCGGGACCTGATCCAGACCGCCCGCATCGCGCCCTACTCGCTGCAGGAACGTCGCGGCGAACTCAAGTATCTGCTGCTGACCATCGCCCCCGATGGTGCCCTGCTGCTCAGGTTGGTGCTGCGTTCGCGCGAGCCGCTGTCGCGGATCGAAAAGCACCTGCCCGCGCTGCGGGCTGCCTTGCCCGATATGGGGCCGATATCGATCAACCTGCAGCCCGAGCACAAGGCCGTGCTGGAGGGCGACATCGAACTGATGCTGCCCGGCCCCGACAGCCTGCGAGTCGAGCTCAACGGCATTCCGCTGCATCTGAAGCCACGCAGCTTCTTTCAGACCCACACCACGCTTGCAGCGGCGCTGTATGCCCGCGCCGCCGCCTGGATCCAAGCGGCACGCCCGGAGCGCCTGCTCGATCTGTACTGCGGCGTCGGCGGCTTCGCCCTGCACTGCGCCCCGCATGCCGGCAGCGTGGTCGGTCGCGAAATCAGCGCCGAGGCGATCGCCAGCGCCGAGCTCTCGCGCGCCGAGATCGGGCTTGCCAACACGCGCTTCGAAGTCGCCGATGCCAGTCGTGGCGACGCGCTGGACGGCGCGCCAGATGCCTTGATCGTCAACCCGCCGCGCCGCGGTATCGGCGCCGAGCTGTGCGCGGCTATCGAGGCCAGCGAGGTCAGGACCCTGGTCTACTCCAGCTGCAATGTCGACAGCCTGGCAGCCGATCTGGCGCAGCTGCCCAGCTTTCAGCCGATCGAGGCGCAGGTGCTGGATCTGTTCCCGCACACCGCCCACTTTGAAACCCTGGTGCTGCTGAAGCGGGGCGTTTGAGACTGCGCCGGCCGGGCCGTTGACGCACGCGCTCTTGAAAAACACCTGAATCAGCACAATTCCGGGGCCACGCGCAGCGATTGCCTTGGCGCGCCCACTTTCTCAGCCCCGCCATCGGAGACCCCATGAGCCACGCCGAAACCCATGCCTTCCAGGCCGAAACCCGCGAAGTGCTGAAACTGGTCATTCACTCACTGTACTCGCACAAGGAAATCTTCCTGCGCGAGCTGATTTCGAATGCGTCCGATGCCTGCGACAAGCTGCGCTTCGAGGCGGTCACCGATGCCAGCCTGCTGGGCGCTGACGGTGACCCGGCGATCGAGCTGGTGGTCGACAACGACGCGCGCACGCTGGAGATCCGCGATACCGGCATCGGCATGAGCCGGCAGGAGCTGATCGACAATCTCGGCACCATCGCCCGCTCCGGCACCAAGGCCTTCCTGGCCAATCTGTCGGACGCGCAGAAGGGCGACGCCCAGCTGATCGGACAGTTCGGGGTCGGCTTCTATTCGGGTTTCATCGTTGCCGACCGGATGGAAGTCATCAGCCGCCGCGCCGGCAGCGACGAGGCCTGGGCCTGGGCCTCGGACGGCAGCGGCGAGTACACGCTGGCACCGGCCGAGCGCGCGCAACGCGGCAGCTCGGTGGTCCTGCATCTGAAGCCCGAGGAAGGCGAATTCCTTCAGGAGTGGACGCTGAAGAGCCTGATCCGTCGCTACAGCGACCACATCGGCTTCCCGATCCGGATGGCCAAGCCCGCTGGCGATGTCGAAGACGGCGCCGAGGCCGTCACTGCCGAGCTTGAGACGGTCAACGAAGCGCGTGCCCTGTGGACGCTGCCGAAGACGGAGATCAAGGACGAGGACTACCAGGCCTTCTACAAGCACGTCAGTCATGACTTCAACGAGGCGCTGGCCTGGACCCACAACCGGGTCGAAGGCAATCAGAATTTCACCAGCCTGCTGTTCGTTCCCGAGAAAGCGCCGTTCGACTTCCAGTTCGATCGCGAGACCCGCAAGGGCCTGAAGCTGTACGTCAAGCGCGTCTTCATCATGGACGCCTCCGAGCAGATGCTGCCGAGCTACCTGCGCTTCGTGCGCGGTGTGGTCGATTCCGACGACCTGCCGCTGAACGTCTCGCGCGAGCTGCTGCAGAACAACCGCCAGATCGACAAACTGAAATCCGCGGTGACCCGGCGCGTGCTCGATCTGCTGGAACGCGTGGCGCGCGACGAACCCGAGAAGTACCGCGCGTTCTGGAGTGCTTTCGGCGGCGTGCTGAAGGAAGGCGTGTCGGAAGACAGCTCCAATCTGGAGCGCATCGCCAAACTGCTGCGCTTCGCCTCGACCAAGAGCGCCAATGCCGAAGAACTGTTCGCGCTGGATGACTACATCTCGCGCATGCCGGCCGGTCAGAGTTCGATCTACTTCCTGAGTGCCGACGGCTGGAATGCCGCCGCGCACAGCCCGCAGCTCGAAGCGCTGAAGGCGCGCGGCATCGAAGTGCTGCTGCTGCACGAACGCATCGACGAATGGATGTCGGGCTATCTGCGCGAGTACGCCGGCAAGTCGCTGAAGAACATCGCCAAAGGCGAG
Source organism: Aquimonas sp. (assembly GCF_044377145.1). Classification (NCBI taxonomy): domain Bacteria; kingdom Pseudomonadati; phylum Pseudomonadota; class Gammaproteobacteria; order Lysobacterales; family Lysobacteraceae; genus Aquimonas; species Aquimonas sp. The sequence goes on along the minus strand of NZ_JBILJQ010000016.1, from coordinate 49,803 downwards.
CTCGATCTCGGCGACCTGCCCGATGCGGCCGAGGCCAAGCAGAAGCACGAAGAGGCCGCCAAGGCAGCCGCGCCGTTGACCGAAGCGCTGAAGGCCGCGCTCGGCGAGCGCGTGCGGGACGTGCGCGTATCGCAGCGCCTGACCGAGTCGCCGTCCTGCCTGGTGCTGGAGGAATACGACATGGCTCTGCACCTGCAGCGGATGATGCGCGCCGCCGGACACGAGGTGCCCTCGGCCAAGCCCAGCCTGGAGATCAACCCGCAGCATCCGCTGCTGCAGCGGTTTGAAGCCGAGCCCGCAGGCGAGCGTCGCGATCAGCTGGCGGCCATCCTGTTCGAGCAGGCCCAGCTGGCCGAAGGCGCGCCGCTGGAAGATCCGGCCGGCTTCATTCGCCGTATCAACGCGCTGCTGCTTTCCGCGTGAGCGAGGCCACGGCGCGCGGCCCACAGGACAGCGTCCGTCTGGACGTCTGGCTGTGGGCCACACGCTGGTTCAAGACCCGCGCGCTGGCGAAAACCCAGATCGAGGCGCACCGGGTGCACGTCGACGGCCAGCCCTGCAAACCCTCGCGGGCGGTGCGCGCCGGGATGAAGCTCAGCATCGAGCGCTCCGGGGATCGCCATGAGATCGAAGTGCTGGGCGTGGCCGACACGCGCGGCCCAGCGCCGGTGGCGCAAGCGCTGTACAGCGAAAGCGAAGCATCGCGCACGCGCCGGCTCGAAGCCGCCGCGCTGCGCGCCGCTGATCGCGCCGGCTATCAGGCGCCGGAATCCAAACCAAGCAAGCGCGCGCGACGGCTGATCCGCGCGCTCGGCGACCTCGAAATGCTCTGAGCGCAGCTTGCGACGAGGGCTTCGTACCATCACCGCTGCAGGTAAGCCGAGGCGTGCGCGCCAAAGAGTGAAGCGCTTGTCTGCATAAACCGCTAGAATGTGGGGGTTTTGTGCCGATGGAGCCTGCCCCGTGAATACTGCGCCGCTGAAGTACCGCCGAGTCCTGCTGAAACTCTCCGGTGAGGCGCTGATGGGACGATTGGACTACGGCATCGATCCCGAGATCATCAGCGGGCTCGCGCGTGAGGTGCTCGACGTCAGTCGCGCCGGGGCGGAGATCGGCGTGGTGATCGGCGGCGGCAACATCTTCCGTGGTGCAGGCCTGGCAGCCGCCGGGATGGACCGGGTCACCGGCGACCACATGGGCATGCTGGCGACGATCATGAACGCGCTGGCGATGCAGGACGCGATCGAAAAACTCGGCGGCTACGCGCGAGTGATGAGCGCAATCAAGATCAACGCTGTCGCCGAGGACTACATCCGCCGCCGCGCGGTGCGCCATATCGAAAAGGGCCGGATCGCGATCTTCGCCGCCGGTACCGGCAACCCCTTCTTCACCACCGATTCTGCCGCCGCGCTGCGCGCGGTGGAGATCAGCGCCGACCTGATGCTGAAAGCCACCAAGGTCGATGGCGTGTACGACTCCGACCCGAAGAAAAACCCCGACGCCAAGCGCTTCGAGCATCTGTCCTACGAAGACGTGATCACCCGCAATCTGCAGGTGATGGACACCGCAGCGATCGCACTGTGCCGCGATTACGGCATGCCGATGCGAATCTACGACATGACCGTGCCCGGCAATCTGATGCGGATTCTGCAGGGTGAGCCGATCGGCACCCTGGTCGACCGCGGCGCCTGAGCGCGGCTGCGTGCTGCAGCGCAACGCAAGTGCGGGCAGCGGTGTGTGAGCTGCAACCCCCTATAATCGGCGGCCGATTGACCGCCCGTCGCAAGGCTGAAGCCCATGATCAACGACATCAAGAAAGACACCCAGTCGCGTATGCAGAAGAGCGTCGAGTCGCTGCGCACCGAGCTGACCAAGCTGCGCACCGGCCGCGCCTCGACGGCCCTGGTCGATCATCTGAAGGTCAACTACTACGGTTCCGACATGCCGCTGACCCAGGTCGCATCGGTCACCCTGGCCGACGCGCGCTCGATCCTGATCACGCCGTGGGAGAAGAACATGGTCGGTCCGATCGAGAAAGCGATCCACGGCTCGGACCTCGGTCTGACCCCGAATACCGCCGGCACGGTGATCCGCATCAATCTGCCGCCGCTGACCGAAGAGCGTCGCCGCGACCTGTCCAAGCATGTGTCGGGAGAGGGCGAAAACGCCAAGGTCGCGATCCGCAACATCCGCCGCGATGCGCTGCAGCAGGTGAAGGATCTGCTCAAGGCCAAGACGATCAGCGAGGACGAAGAGCGTCGCGCCGAAACCGACATTCAGGGCCTGACTGATCGCTTCGTCAAAGAGGTCGACGGTGTGGTCAAGCACAAGGAAGACGAGTTGATGGCGATCTGATCGGGCGCGATCCGACCCCGCCCGGCATGAACGCCGACCACTCTCCGACAGCCGCAGCGCCTCCAACGCAGCTGCCCAGGCACCTTGCCGTGATCATGGATGGCAACGGGCGCTGGGCCAAGCAGCGTGGCCGTCCGCGCACGCTTGGCCACCGTGCCGGGGCGCGTGCGGTGAACCTCTGCATTGATTTCTGCATCGCCCGCGGCATCGGGGCGCTGACTCTGTTCGCATTCTCGAGCGAGAACTGGCAGCGCCCGGTGGACGAGGTTTCGGCCTTGATGGGCCTGTTTCTGCGTGCGCTGGATCGCGAGGTCGAGGAGCTGCACCGACGTCAGGTGCGGCTGCGCTTCATCGGCGACCGCGCGACGTTCAGCCCGGACCTGCAGCGGCGGATGCGCCAGGCGGAGTCACTGACAGTCGCCAACACCGGGCTGCAGCTGTCGATCGCAGCAAGCTACGGTGGCCGCTGGGATATCGTCCAGGCAGCTCGACGCATGGCGGTGCAGGTGAGCCAGGGCGAGCTCACACCCGAGCAGATCGATGAAGCCCGCTTCGATGCGGAGCTGTCGCTGTCGGAGCTGCCGGCGCCGGATCTGTTCATTCGCAGCGGCGGCGACCAGCGCATCAGCAACTTTCTGCTCTGGCAGCTGGCCTACACCGAGCTGTACTTCACCGAAACCCTATGGCCGGATCTCGATGCCAAGGTACTGGAGGAAGCGCTGGCCGTCTTCGCCAGCCGAGAACGCCGCTTCGGCCGTACCAGCGAACAGCTGAAGGAAACCTCGACATGAATCAGCGCGTCATCACCGCACTGGTAATGGCGCCGCTGGCTGTGTCTGCGGTGTTGTTTCTGCCGACCGAACTGCTGCTGCCGCTGGTGGCGGTATTGCTGCTGCTGGCAGCCTGGGAATGGGCCGCGCTGATCGGCATTGCCAGCCCACTCGGTCGAGTCGCCGTGCTGCTGCCGCCGGCTGCCCTGATGGCCTGGCTTTCGCATCAGAGCCTGCAAAACCTGTTTCCGCTGGTGACCCTGCTTGGCTGCCTGTGGTGGCTGACGGCCTTGATCTGGCTGCTGCGTCCGCGCCTGCTCGCGCGCGACACCCTCGCGCATCGGGTCTTGAAACTGGTGATCCTGCTGCTGCTTATCGTTCCGGCCTGGACGGGACTCGCCCTGCTGCACGCAGACGGGGACTTCGGCCCGCGCTGGGCGCTGTACGCCATCGCCCTGGTCTGGGCAGCAGACACCGGCGCCTTCTATGCTGGCACGCGTTTCGGCGGCCGCAAGCTCGCGCCCAGCATCAGCCCTGGCAAGACCTGGGCAGGCCTGTGGGGTGGTTTGGCGGCGGCCCTGCTGCTGGCACTGGTCTGTTTCGCACTGCTCGGTTTGGGCCTATCACAGCTGCCGGCGCTGCTGCTGCTGACCGCGCTCGCCGCACTGGCCTCGGTATTGGGTGATCTGTTCGAGAGCGTCATCAAGCGCCAGGGTGGCGCGAAGGATTCCGGCAGCCTGATCCCCGGCCACGGCGGCGTGTTCGACCGCGTCGACAGCCTGGTCGCCGCGCTGCCGGTGTTTGCGATAGGCAAGATCTGGCTGGGTCTATGAGACGGATCGCTGTCCTCGGCGCCACCGGCTCGATCGGCACCAGCGCGCTGGACGTCATCGCGCGGCATCCGCAGCGTTTCGCGGCCAGCGTGCTCAGCGCCCACACCCAGGTCGATGCACTGCTGACGCTGTGCGAGCGCTTCCGACCGGCACTGGCGATCATTGCCGACCCCGCGCTGTTGCCCCGACTTGAGCAAGGCCTGCGCGCGCGAGGGCTGAACACCGATGCTGCTGCCGGACCGCTCGCGCTTGAACAGGCCGCCGGTTCCGAGCTCTGCGACACCGTGGTGGCTGCGATCGTCGGCGCCGCCGGTTTGCGCTCCACCCTGGCCGCGGCTGAAGCGGGCAAGCGCCTGCTGCTGGCCAACAAGGAATCGATCGTGGTGGCGGGCGCGCTGCTGATGGACGCGGTGCGCCGCGGCGGTGCTGAGCTGATTCCGGTCGACAGCGAGCACAGCGCGCTGTTCCAGTGCCTGCCGCAGCCAGCGGTTGGAACGGGATTCGGTCCCGGTTTGCGGCGGTTGCTGCTGACCGCCTCCGGCGGCCCGTTCCGCGGCCGTCGCCGCGACGAGCTCTCCCGGATCACCCCGGATCAAGCCTGTGCGCATCCGAACTGGAGCATGGGCCGCAAGATCTCGGTGGACTCGGCGACCCTGATGAACAAGGGCCTGGAGGTGATCGAAGCGCACTGGCTGTTCGGCGCGCCCGCAGAGCGCATCGAGGTCGTCGTGCATCCACAGAGCATCGTGCATTCACTGGTCGAATACCTCGACGGCTCGATGCTGGCCCAGCTCGGACCGCCCGACATGCGCACCGCTATCGCCTGTGCCCTGGCCTGGCCGCAGCGGGTGGAAGCGGGGGTCAGCTCACTCGACTTGATCCGCCTTGGCCGGCTCGATTTCGAGCCACCGGACACTGACGCGTTTCCGTGTCTGCGGCTGGCGTTCGAGGCGATGCGCGCGGGCCCTGAGGCCACCACCTGCCTGAACGCGGCCAACGAAATCGCTGTTTCAGGCTTTCTTCAGGGCCGTTTGGGCTTCCTAGGCATCCCGGCGCTGATCGAGCGCTGCCTGCACCGCTTCGCCGGCGACCGTTCCGATGGCCTGGAAGCACTGCTGGACCTGGACCGCCGGGTCCGCGACCATGCCGAGGCGCAGCTCGCTTGAACCTCCCACTCTCCTCACGACATCGGCGGACATGCAGGAAATCCTAGGCTCCATCTGGTGGATGATCGTGAGCCTCGGCATCCTGGTCACCTTCCATGAATTCGGCCACTACTGGGTCGCGCGTCGCTGCGGCGTGCGTGTACTGCGATTCTCGGTGGGCTTCGGCAAACCACTGTGGAGCCGGGTCGGCCGCGACGGCACCGAATATGTGATCGCCGCCCTGCCCTTGGGCGGCTACGTGAAGATGCTCGACGAGCGCGAGGCCGATGTGCCCACCGCCGAGCTTGACCAGGCCTTCAACCGCAAGCCGGTCAGTCAGCGCATCGCCATCGTCGCGGCCGGCCCCTTGTTCAACCTGCTGCTGTGCCTGCTGCTGCTATGGGGCATGTTTCTGATTGGCAAAGATGATTATCTGCCGCTGGTCGGGCGCGCCGACAAGGTCGCCGCCGAGGCCGGCTTCCGCAGCGGCGATCGGATCCTGTCCATCGATGGCCGCAGCATGGACACCTGGACCCACGTCGGCATGCATCTGACCGGTGCGGCGCTCGACCGGCTGCCTGTCGAGATCGAGGTCCAGGGCAGCGATGGTGTCACCCGCAGCCTCAGCCTCGACCTGGGCCGCCTGCCGGAAGGCCTGAAGGAAACCGAGCTGGTGCCGGCCATCGGCCTGATTCAACTGCAGCGCCTGCTGCCGCCGGTGGTCGGTGGAGTGAGCGCTGACAGCCCGGCGGCCCAGGCCGGCATTCGCCCTGGCGACCGTATCCGCAGCATCGATGGCCAGACGATCGGCTACTTCGACGAAATCTCAGCCCACGTCGAGAACGCTGGCGAAGTCGGGCGCCCGGCGGTGGTATCGGTCGAACGCGAGGACAGCTTGCTTGAACTCAGCCTGCAGCCTGTGCGCAATACCGAAACCGCAGAAGGCGCGGCGACGTGGATTTTCGGCGTGGCGGCAGAGCGCACCGCGGCCACGCCCGATGCGGTGCTGCGCTTTGGCCCGATTGATGCCGCCGGCGCTGCGTTCAACGAAACCTGGCGCCTGACCACCAGCACCTTCGGCATGCTCTATCGCATGGTCAGCGGCGCCGCTTCGCTGCAGAACCTGTCCGGGCCGATCTCGATTGCACAGTTCGCGAACGATTCCGCCCAGCGCGGCGTGGCCTGGTTCCTGTTCTTCTTGGCCGTGCTGTCGCTCAGCCTGTGCATCATGAACCTCCTGCCCATACCGATCTTGGACGGGGGTCACCTGCTGTATTACCTTATCGAAGCGATCAAAGGCGCGCCGGTCAGTGAGAAATCGTTGATTGCGGGCCAGTATGTCGGGATGGTTGTCCTGGGCAGTCTGATGGCCCTGGCCTTCTACAACGACATCCTGCGCGTATTCAGCTCTTGAGCCGGAAAGACGCCTCCGCCCTGCAGGTCACCCCGCCTGCCTGGCACACCCCTTCCCCCGCACAGGGGAGCCCGGCCTTGTCGGGACTCCTAGAGGGGGCTTGTATGCAGCCCAAGGCAGCTTGCTGGGCGGCGCATGACTCTTTTGAACGGAAACGGACCCGATGAGCAACCGAATCACCGCGCTGCCCCTGCTGGCCCTGCTGATGGCCGCCAGCGCCTCGGCCCAGAGTTTCGAGCCTTTCACCATTTCGGATATCCGCGTCGACGGACTGCAGCGGATCTCGGCCGGCACGGTGTTCACTTACTTGCCGGTCGAGCGCGGTGATCGCATTGATCGCCCGGCGGCTGCCGAATCGATCCGTGCGCTGTTCCGCACCGGCTTCTTCACTGACGTCAAGCTCGACCGCCAGGGCGACGGCATCCTGGTCATCACCGTGACCGAACGTCCGGCGATCAACACGATCACCCTGTCCGGCAACAAGGACATCAAGACCGAAGAGTTGATGAAGGGCCTGACCAATATCGGCCTGGCCGAAGGCGAAACCTTCAATCAGCTCCAGCTCGACAAGGTGACCCAGGAGCTGACCCGGCAGTACAACAACCGCGGCAAGTACAACGTCTCGATCGAGCCCTCGGTCAGCCAGCTCGACCGCAACCGGGTTGACGTAAAGATCGAAGTCAAGGAAGGCAAGGCCGCCAAGATCCGCCACCTCAACCTGGTCGGCAACAACACCTTCAGCAATGAAGAGATCCTTGATGAGTGGGAATCCGGCACCAGCAACTGGTTGTCCTGGTACCGTCAGGACGACCAGTACTCGCGCGAGAAGATCTCCGGCGATCTGGAGAAGCTGACATCGTTCTACCTCGACCGCGGCTATATCGATTTCAACATCGAGTCCAGCCAGGTCTCGATCAGCCCGGATCGGCGCGACATGTACATCACCGCCAGCGTCAGCGAGGGCGAGGTCTATACGGTTTCCGATGTGAAGGTCAGCGGCGACACCATCATTCCGGTGGAGGAAATGGAGAAGCTGGTGTTCATCGGCGAGGGCGCGACCTTCTCGCGCCGCCTGGTCGAGTTCACCACCGATTCCATGACCAACACACTCAGCAATGTCGGTTACGCGTTCGCCAGCGTGAATCCGGTGCCGACCATCAACCGCGAAAATCGCACGGTGTCGATCAACTTCGTGGTCGAGCCCGGCCAGCGTGTGCATGTCCGGCGGATCGTGTTCAAGGGCAATACGCGCACCTCGGATGAAGTGCTGCGCCGCGAGATGCGTCAGTTCGAGGGCATGTGGTTCTCGCAGGCGGCGATCGACCGCAGCAAGATCCGCCTGCAGCGCCTGGGCTTTTTCGATGATGTCACCATCGACACGCCGGCAGTCGCCGGCACCACCGATCAGGTGGACGTGGAGATCAGCGTCACCGAACGTACTTCCGGCAGCTTCCAGTTCGGCCTCGGCTACTCGCAGTACGCGGGCCTGATCACCACCGTGTCGGTGACCCAGAACAACTTCTTCGGCACCGGCAACCAGATCGGCGCGACGGTCCAGAACAACGCCTTCGTCAAACGCATCGATTTCTCGTACTTCGACCCCTACTTCACCGAAGACGGCGTGTCGGTGGGCTACAACCTCAGCTACCGCGAGCTGGACCAGGGCGACTCCAACACCGCCAACTTCACTTCCGACAGCGGCCAGCTGCGTGCGATCTTTGGCCTGCCGATCACCGAAACCGATACTGTGGGCCTCACTTTCGGTATCGATCGCAACAGCATCACGCCGTTCGAGGGCTTCACTCCGCAGTCGATCATCGACTACATCAATGCGCTCAACCGCCGCACATTCAACGCATGGCGCTCGGAGATCTCGTGGTCGCGCAACAGCACCAACGCGTTCTTCAACCCGACCCGCGGCACCTTCCAGCGCGTCGCCGCTGAGGTCACCCTGCCGGGCTCGACGGTCGAGTACTACAAGCTCAGCTATGAGTTCAACCGCTACTGGCCATTGGGCCGGCATCTGGTGTTGCTGACGCGTGCTGATATCGGCTACGGCGACAGCTACGGCGATGCCGTGTCGCGCCCTGTGATTGCCGTTGGCGCCAACGGTGAGCAGCTCCGCAACGCGGACGGTACTTTCGTAACGCGCACCGTGACCGCGGACGGCCTGCCCTTCTTCGAGAACTTCTACGCCGGTGGTGAACGCTCCGTTCGCGGCTTCGAGACCAACACCCTCGGCCCGGCCGGTTTCGGGCGGCTGAGCCCGCTTGACCCGCAGCCGCTGGGCGGCTCGCTGAAGACAGTCGGCAGCTTGGAGTTCATCTTTCCAACCCTGCTCGATTCCAACTCGGCCCGCGTGTCTGCGTTTGTCGATGTCGGCAACGTGTTCGACAGCACCAAGAACTTCAGCACCAGCGAGCTGCGCGCCAGTGCGGGCCTCGCCTTGCAATGGCAGGCGCCGATCGGCCCGATCATCATCAGCTGGGCGCAGCCCTTGAAGTTCGATCGCGACAAAGATCGGGTCGAAAAGCTGCAGTTCACCTTCGGCACATTGTTCTGAGGACGACTGACAACCGACACCTGGCCTGAGCGCGATGACGATGCCTCGGCGCGAACCCACCGCCCGCCTGCCTGACCGGCTGCGCGGGCGGTGCTGCCTGCAGTGGGTGTGCGCACTACTGCTCGCGCTGACTGCCGCCTCGCCCGTGCTGGGGCAATCGACGACGGGTACGCGGGTCGGCTATGTCGACATGAAGCGGCTGATCGACAACTCGCCGCAGGTCCGCGCCGCACGCTTGCGTCTGCAGCGCGAGTTCGACGCCGCCAACGGTCTGCTACGCGAAGATGAGTTGCGCTTGCGCGAGCTTGAGCAGCGCAGTCGCGACGCCGAGCTGGCCGGTAATGTCGAAGCCGCCAGGGCGTTGCAGAGCGAAATCGCACCCCTGCAGCGCTCAGTCGCGCGCACCCGCGACCGCCTTCGCAGTGATCTCGATGCTCGCAGCGAACAGGAAACCAGCCGTGCCTGGCCCCTGATCAATGACGCCATCGCTGAATATGCGCGGGCCAACAATCTGGATCTGGTGGTGTCTAGCGGCACTGTCTATGTCAGCGGTCGAATCGACATCACCGATCGCGTGCTCGATTTGTTGGAGCAGGATGCTCCGGGAGAGGCGCAGCCGTGAGCACGGCCGGGTTCACCCTGCACTCGCTGGCTGAGCGGTTCGGACTCGAGTGGGTGGGCGACGGCGAGTGCCTCATCCACGGAGTCGCGACCCTGGCCGGCGCGCAGTCCGGGCAGCTGAGCTTTCTGGCCAATCCGCTGTACCGGCGCGAACTGCTGCAGACCCGAGCGGGTGCCGTGGTGCTTCGCGCTGAGGATGCGGCGGCCAGTCCGTGCCCTGCCCTGGTGGCGAAGGATCCGTACGTGGCGTTCGCCCGTATCGCTGCGCTGTTTGAAACCCCGAGCGACACGCCGGCTGGCATCCATCCAAGCGCGGTGATCGACCCTGCAGCGCTGATCGATGCGGGCGTCTCCGTGGGGCCGCACTGCGTGATCGGTGCGCGTTCGCGCATCGAACGTGGCGCGAGCCTCGGGCCGGGCTGCGTGATCGGCGATGACTGTGTGGTCGGGGTCGATGCGCGGCTGGTCGCACGCGTCACCTTGGTCACCCGCGTCCGACTGGGCGCGCGCGTCCTCGTGCATCCGGGCGCGGTGCTTGGCGCCGATGGCTTCGGTTTGGCGATGGACGGCGGCCGCTGGATCAAGGTGCCGCAGCTGGGCGGGGTGGTCATCGGCAGCGACTGTGAGATCGGTGCCAACACCTGCATCGATCGCGGCGCGCTCGACGACACCCGACTTGGCGATGACGTCCGTATCGACAACCTGGTCCAGATAGGCCACAACGTGCAGATCGGCGACCATACGGCGGTCGCGGGCAGCGCCGCGATCGCGGGATCGGCGAAAATCGGCCGCTACTGCCTGATCGGCGGTGGCGTCGGCATCGTCGGCCACCTCACCCTGTGCGACAAGGTCACCCTCACCGCGCGCTCGCTGGTCACCCATTCCATCGATACGCCCGGCCAATACTCTTCCGGCGTGCCTCTGCAGGAAAGCCGACAGTGGCGCCGCAACGCGGCCCGCTTCAGGCAGCTCGATGCATTGGCGCGCCGAATCATGAAAGACAACAAAGACAACAAGGACGCCTGAAAGCCCATGACCGAGCCTTACCTGCCCAGCCTGCCGGTCGACGTGACCCGGATCATGGGCATCCTGCCCCACCGCTATCCCTTTCTGCTGGTGGACCGGGTGATCGAGCTCGAACCCGGCAAGCGCATCCGTGCAATCAAGAATGTCAGCATCAACGAGCCGTTCTTCCAGGGCCATTTCCCTGGGCATCCGGTGATGCCTGGTGTGCTGGTGATCGAAGCCATGGCGCAGGCATCCGGCTTGCTGACCCAGCTTTCGCACCCCCCCAAGCCCAAGGGTGAGGAGCCCGTGTTCTACCTGGCCTGCATCGAAAAGGCTCGGTTCTCGCAGACCGTGGTGCCCGGCGACCAGCTGGTGCTGGAATCGGTGCAGACGCGGATGCGCCTGGGCATGGGCAAGTACGAATGCGTTGCCCGGGTCAACGGTAAGCAGGTCGCCTGCGCGGAGATCCTGTGCGCGGAGCGCTCGGCATGAGCATTCATCCGAGCGCCGTCATCCATCCGGGTGCGAAGCTCGGCGAAGGGGTAGAGATCGGCCCCTTCTGCGTCATCGGCGAGCATGTGGAAATCGGCGCCGGCACGCGCATCGATTCGCACGTGGTGATCCACGGCCCGACCCGGCTCGGAGAAGACAACCGCATCCATAGTTTTGCCGCGGTCGGCGGTGATCCGCAGGACAAGAAGTTCCACGGCGAGCACTGCGTGCTGGAGATCGGTGAACGCAACCTGATCCGCGAGTTCGTCACCATCAACCGCGGCACCGCCGACGACGGCGGCATCACCCGCATCGGCCATGACAACTGGATCATGGCCTACGTGCACATCGCGCACGACTGCCGCATCGGCAACAACAACACCTTCGCCAATGCCGCCTCGATGGCCGGCCATGTGCACATCGGCAATCACGTGGTACTCGGCGGATTCAGTCTGATCCACCAGTTCTGCAAGGTCGGCGACCACGCCTTTACCGCCATGGGCGCGTCGGTCAATCGCGACGTGCCGCCCTACGTGATGGTAGCCGGCGAATACGCACAACCGCGCGGCATCAACAGCGAAGGGCTCAAGCGCCGCGGTTTCACGCCCGAGCGCATCGCCGGCATCAAACGCGCCTATCGCACGATCTACATGGCGGGTCTGCCGCTGGCTGAGGCACGCGCGAAGATCGCTGCAGAATCCGCGGAGGCGCCCGACCTGAGCCTGCTGGTCGACTTCATCGACGCCAGCACGCGCAGCCTGATCCGCTGATGGAACCCGCGGGCGGGCCGATCATCGCCCTGGTTGCCGGCGAGTCCTCCGGCGATCTGCTCGGTGCGGATCTGATCGTCGCCCTGCGCGAGCGCTTCCCAAATGCCCATTTCGTCGGCATCGGCGGCCCGCAGATGCGCGTGCAGGGGATGGAGCTCTGGTGGGACGCCAGCGAACTGGCGGTGATGGGCATCTTTGAAGTGTTGCGCCACCTGCCGCGTCTGCTGAAGCTGCGCCGGCAGCTGCGGGCGCGCCTGCTGGCGCTCAAACCCGACGTGTTCATCGGTATCGATGCACCCGACTTCAACCTGGGCCTGGAGCGCCGCCTGAAAGCGGCTGGCCTGCGCACCGTGCACTACGTCAGCCCCTCGGTGTGGGCCTGGCGCAGTGGCCGCGCGGCAAAACTGGGCGCCAGCGCGGATCGCGTGCTGTGCCTGTTCCCGATGGAGCCGCCGATCTATGCCCAGTTCGGTGTCGACGCGCGTTTCGTCGGCCACCCGCTGGCCGACCAGTTTCCGCTTGCGCCTGAGCGCGCAGTCGTTCGAACGCAACTCGGAATCGACCCGGACGCCCAGGTGCTGGCCCTGCTGCCGGGCAGCCGGCTCGGTGAGATCCGCCGCATTGGCGCCGATTTCATCGCAACTGCAGCCCTGCTGCAGGATCGCCTGCCGAAGCTGCAGGTGATCGCACCGATGGCCACCGATGCCTGTCGCGCGGCGTTCGAGGCGCTGCTCAAGGCCGCGCCGCAGGCACCGCGCATCCGGGTGATCGACCGCCGCTCGCAGCAGCTGCTGTGCGCCGCCGATGTCGTCCTGCTGGCTTCCGGGACGGCCGCCCTGGAGGCGCTGCTGGCGCGCACGCCGATGGTGGTGGCCTACCGCATCAGCGGGCTGACCTATCGCTTCGTGCGCGCACTCAAGCTGCTCAAGGTTGACCGTTTCAGCCTGCCCAATGCCTTGGCCGGCGAGCGTCTGGTGCCCGAATGCATGCAGGACGACTGCAACCCCGCGCAACTCCTGCAGGCCCTGACACCTTTGCTGACCGACCCGGCTGCAGCGCGCCGCCAGACTCTGCGTTTCGAGGAGATCCATCGCAGCCTGCGCTGCGGCGGCAGCGAACGCGCCGCAGCGGTGATCGCCGAGCTGCTGGATGCTCGCTGAGCCACCCTGCAGCGCCCGCACGCCCGGCATCGCCGGGGTGGACGAGGCCGGACGCGGCCCGCTGGCCGGCCCGCTGGTGGTGGCCGCCGTCCTGCTGGACCCGGCGCGCCCGATCGAAGGCCTGGGCGATTCGAAGCAGATCAGCGAGCGCCGGCGCGAGCTGCTGTTCGACCTCATCATCGAGCGCGCCTGCGCCTGGCGGATCGAGTTCATCGAACCCGCCGAGATCGATACGCTCAACATCTACCGCGCCACCTTGGAAGGCATGCGGCGCGCCTGCTGCGGACTGACGACGGCGCCGACACTGGTGCGTATCGATGGCAATCGCGTTCCCGCTGGGCTGCCCTGCCCCGGCGAAGCCTGGGTGCGCGGCGATGCCCGCGACCCCGCCATCGGTGCCGCCTCGATCCTGGCCAAGGTCAGCCGCGATCGCGCCATGCTGCAGCTCGACAGCCGCTTCCCCGGCTACGGGTTTGCTGCGCACAAGGGCTATCCGGTACCCGCGCATTTCGCCGCGCTGCAGGCCCTCGGCCCCTGCAGTGCACACCGCCGCAGCTTCGCCCCGGTCCGCGCTGCCGCCGAGCGGGGCCTGCAGCAGGCCTGTCTGGAACTGGGCTCCCCTGCCGAAAGTCAGGGCTGAATTCGCCAATTCGAGGCGTCCCGCGTAAAGTTTGAGCAAGACGCACGCTGCCAGACGCGGGCAGCGAAGCGAAGCGATTGCAACGGCCGACCCGATCGGCGCACAAGCTCAGGCTGTGGAGTTCGAATGAGGCATGTCCGAAACGTGCCGTGGCGGCTGATCGCCATCGGTTTGCTGGCCTATCTGTCGCTGTTCAACGTCGCGCTCGCGACTACGCCGACAGTGCATGGCCCGGTTACGGGTGCCGATGGCAGCGTCTGGCTGGGTGATGGCGATGGCCTGCTGCTGGGCGCAGCAAGGTCGGCGAATGCGCCGCGACGGATTCCGGGTGTCGGGCCGATCCAGGCTCTCTGGCTGACCGAGCGCGGGGTGCTGGCGCTGGACCCGATCCAACTGTGGGCCGTCGACGCGACTGCCGGCAATGCGACTGCGGTCGCCGGAACACGGCCGCAGCAGTTGTTGCCCGCACAGCTGCAGTGCCGCTGCTGGTGGCTGCTCGGCGAGCGCGGCGTGCAACTGCTGCAGGCGCTCGGCGATCGCTGGTCGACAGTGGACATCGATCTGGCGGGTGCACCACCGCCGCTGCAGCTGCTGGCGGACATCGATGGCCGGCTGTGGCTGCGCACACGCGAAGGCATCGACAGCTACGCAACGTCGCAGTTGCTGGAAGGCTCGGCAGCAGACAGCCGCAACACGTGGTGGTCCGCGCCTGCCCTCCCCGCCGCGACGACCATTGCAGGCGTCGAGGCGACAACCAGCGCATCAGCTCCCAGCGCTGTGGCCAGCTTCTGGCAGGGTGCCGCGCTGTCGGCCCTGCTGGCAGCCCTGCTCGGCAGTCTGCTTTACCGGCGTCAGCAGCAGCGTTTGCGCGCACTCGACGCACGCGGCACGCAGGAAGTCGACCAATTGGTTCTGCGCAGAACCGCTGAGCTTGAGATCGCCAACCGCACGCTGCGCGACCTCGCCGACACCGACGCACTCACCGGCGTCGCCAATCGCCGACATTTCGACCACCTGCTGCGCGAAGGTTTGGAGCGCGCGCTGCTGACCGGCCGGCCGCTGTCGGTGCTGCTGCTCGATGTCGATCACTTCAAACAATTCAACGACAGTCATGGCCACCTCGCCGGCGATGAAGCCCTGCGCCAGCTTGGCCACCTGCTGCAGGAGGCCGTCCGCAGCGACACCGCGGTGGCCCGCTATGGTGGCGAGGAGTTCGCGATCATCAGCCCGACCCGCCCCAGCGAAGCGCTGGGACTGGCCGAGCGCCTGCGCCGTCATATCGAAACGCACAGCGACATGCGGGTCAGCATCGGTGTCGCCAGTTTCAAGCCGCTCACTGACCATGACGAATCCGCCCTGCTGGCGCGCGCCGACCGCGCGCTTTACGGCGCCAAAGCGGCCGGGCGCAACTGCGTGCGCGGTGCGGACAGCTCGCCGATGCAGGCACGCGAACGCCAGACGGCGTCGCCGGAGCCGACGCGACCGGCGCTCGACGAAAGCAAAAGCTGAGTGTTCCGAGGCCGCAGCGAAGCTCGCCTTCGTCCGCGACTGACCTCAGTGCAATCGAGGCTGTACTGCGCTCTGGATCTGCAGCAGGCCGTCGCGCTCGGCGGCCTCGAAATCGGACTCAGCCCGCAACAGCGCAGCGGGGCTGGCGTCGCTGATCCCCAGCACAGCCACGCAGCGATTGCGGCCGCGGCTCTTGGCCGCGTACAGCGCGAGATCGGCCAAACGTACCGCACATTCCCAATCGAGCACCCCGCCCTGCGGATGCAGCCGAGTCATGCAGACGCCGATCGACGCGCTCACCGACAGGTCGCCGGCAGCCGTGGCGACGCTTCTGCCGGCCAAGCGCTCCAGCAGGCGACGCGCCAGCGCCACGGCCTGGTCCGGGCTGCAGGCATACGCCAGCACCAGGAATTCTTCGCCGCCCCAGCGCACCACCAGATCCTCGCGCCGCATGCAGGCGCCGAGTCGATGCGCGACCTCCACCAGCACGCTGTCGCCCACCGCATGGCCATGGCTGTCGTTGATCGCCTTGAAGCGGTCGATGTCCAGCAACAGCAGAGCAGCCTCAGGCGGTCCCGCAGTTGACAGCTCGGCGATGCGTCCGATGATCGCGCGCCGATTGCCCAACCCGGTCAATGGATCGAGTTCGGTCTCCTGACGCAGGCGCTCGCGGCGTTCGCGCAGCAGACGCTCACGGCCGCGCAGGCGGCGAATCAGCTGCACGGCCAGCAACAGGATTAGCGCGAGCAGCGCCAGCAGCAGCAGCCAGATCCGCAGGGTCAGGTCCTGGCTGGTCAACTCGGCGCTCTTGGTCGCAACCTGATCCTGCAACAGCACCATGTCGCGCTGACGCACTTCGGCATCGAAGCTGGTCTGCAGCTCCCGCAGCGCCGCATCCATGTTCTGGCGCGTGATCTGCGCCGACAGGCTGCGCTCACGGTGGAACAGCTCCAGGGCCGCCTCAGCATCGCCCCCAGCGGCCAGCGCTTCGCCATACTCGCGCAGCAGCGCGACGCGCTGACCTTCCCCACCGACTTCGTCGAGGATCGACTCAGCGGCGGCGAGATCCCGTCGCCCTTCGGCAATCCGCCCCAGGTCGATCCGGGCCAAACCCATGTTGCCGAGCAGGGCGATCTCCACCCGACGATTGCCGAATCTACGCGCACCCTCCAGACCGGCTTCTGCCGTCTGCAGCGCCTGTCGTGGTTGGCCCAGGCGCAGATGCGCATCGGCGATATTGTTCAGCAGGCCGACTTGAATGCGCTCAAGGCCCGCCGGCCGAGCCAAGGCGAGCGCGCTGCGCGAACGCCGCAGCGCGCCTTCAGCGTCGCCGGTCAGGGCGGCGATGGCGGCGTCGTTCATCAGCACGCCCACTCGCAGTTCCGGATCCCCCAGACGCTCGGCCAGTTCGCGCGCCCGGTTGGAATAGCCTTCGGCCACCGGCGATGGCTCGCCAGCGGAAGCGCTGGTGAAGGCCAGTGCAGTCCAGGTCATGGTGCTGCGGTAGTCATCACCGGCCGCGCGTGCGAGCTGCA
Organism: Aquimonas sp.; assembly: GCF_044377145.1. Lineage (NCBI taxonomy): Bacteria > Pseudomonadati > Pseudomonadota > Gammaproteobacteria > Lysobacterales > Lysobacteraceae > Aquimonas > Aquimonas sp. The sequence goes on along the minus strand of NZ_JBILJQ010000016.1, from coordinate 32,988 downwards.
GCCGAGCCCTCGCATGGGCTTGAGCTTCGGCCCAGACACCGCGGGCGATCGCCTGCCGATCCAGCACCCGCAGCATCTGCCAGGCCGCGCGGTAATCGCAGGCGGGGAACTCCTGCAGATCATCGAGCTCGGGGATCAGCGGATCGGCCTCCAACTGCGGTGCAGCGACCTGCAAGACCGCCGCCGCGGGACACCGCGCGCTCAAGAGGATCAGGGCTTCGCGCGCGAGCTCCGCGGCGACGTCGCCCTGCCGCTGCAGCGTCGCCAGCTGTGCCTGCAGCACCAGCAGATCGCTATGGGCCGGCAGCAGCGGATCGACCGTCGTCGATGCGCCCAGCTCATCCAAGGCACGCTCTAGCTCTCCACTGCGCCCGGAATCGACCAACAGCTGCAGACGGGCCCTCGCCACGAGTCGGCGCGCGCCGGCAGGGTCGCTGGCTTCGGTGTCGATGCGGGACGCCAGGGCATCAAGCGCCGCCTCGCCCGCTTCGGGATTCTCCGCTGCCATTCGCAGGGCGAGATCGATCCCGGCAGCGACGGTGCCCGAGCTGGCACTGTTCACCCCAAGATCGAGCTCCGCGCCCGACGTCTCGGCCTGTGCCGCACTGCCTGCCCAGATGACGACCAGCGACAGCCCCATCGCGAGCCGCCGGAACCTCTGGATACGCGCGCTGCAGATCATCGGTTCATTCCCCTGCGCCGATGATGGTTTCCAGCCCGATCCGTCCAAGCGCCTCGGCGTGCTCGATGTCGGCGACCGTCGCCTCGACTGCCTGCCCGGAGCCATCGCGCACCCAGCGGATGCCGCAGGCGCGATTGCGCCCACGCAGCTTGGCGAGGTACAGGGCCGAATCGATCAGGCGCAGCGACTGCTCGAAGCTGAGTTCCAGCGCCGCGGGAGGCAGCGGCAGGCTGGCAAAACCGATGGAAGCGCTGATCGGAATACGCAGGTCCTCATGCTGAACCGCACGCGAGAGCTCATGCAGGATGCGTTCGGCCAAGCGCGCGGCATCGGCCGGCGCCAGCCACTCGACCGCCAGCAGAAACTCCTCGCCACCCCAGCGCGCAGCCAGGTCCTCGCCGCGACACAAACCGCGCAGGCGTCGGCTGACCTCGATCAGCACCGCATCGCCGACGGCATGCCCGTGGCGATCGTTGATCGACTTGAAGTGGTCGAGATCGATCAGGTACAGCGAGCCCCGATAGGTTCGCTCACCACCGCTGAGTTTGATCACCGCCTGTACGTGGCGGCGATTGGCAAGGCCGGTCAGCGCGTCGCGTTCGCTCTGCAAGCGCAGCTGCGCATTGACCCCGGCCAGCTTGCGGTTGCTCTGGCGGAGGCGACGAACCCCCGCAATCAGCACGATCAAAGCCATCACCAGCAGCAGTGCGAGCAATCGCCACACCCACTGCTGCAGTTGATTGCGTTCGAGTTGGGCAGCCTTGCGAGCATCCTCGGCCTGCAGCTGTTCGATGGCCTTGTCGCGGCGGCGCGCATCGATCTGCTCCTGCAGCGCCAGCACCGCGCGCTGCTGGTCTTCGCGGAAGATCTCGTCGTCCAGCCGGCGGGCCGAGTGGTACGCCTCGACGGCGCCCGTCAAATCACCAGCGCGCTCAAGTGCGGCGCCCAATTCGGCATAGGTCAGCGCGGCTTCGCTGCGCTGACCGCGCGACTCGTCCTCATCCAGCCCGCGCCGCACCAGCTGCTTGCCTGCATCGATCTGGCCCAGCCCGATCCGGGCAAGGCCGAGATTGATGTTGGCCAAGGCGCGACCGGTGCGATCCTCATTGCGCTCGGCGACGTCAAGCGCCTCCAGCGACACCCGCTCGGCCTGCTCGTATTCCGTGCGCACGAGGTGATAGTGAGCGACATTGCCGAGCAGCACGGCCAGATTGGTGTTGTCGCCGGCACTGCGTGCATGGCTGATCGCCAGCGTCATCGCCGCCAGCAGACCCTCGGTATCGCCACCTTGCTCAAGCACCACGCCCAGGGTGCTGTAGACATCCGACAGCAGCAGGTCATCCCCCAACGCGAGGGCGATCTCGACCGCTTCGCGCACCAGTGCTTCGGCCCGGTGCTGCTGACCGAACGCCGCCAGACTCTCGGCCAGGCCCGATCGCACCAGCGCCCGCCAGCTCGCCGAGTTGTTCGCATCGGCAAGCTCGGTGGCAGCCTGAAACGCGGCGATGGCTTCGGCCAGTTCACCGGCAGCGCGCAGGTTGTTGGCCAGGTTGTACCAGTAGCGCAGGCGCTCGCGCGGACCCAGCTCGCGTTCGATCCGCGGCTTCAGCGCGCGCATCTGCTCAAGGCTCATGGCCGCGCCCTGTGCGAGCGCCAACACGCGCAGACGGACCAGGCTGGCCGCCAGATCGCTGCCGTCGCCCAATTGCTGGGCGCGCGCGTCGAGTTGATCGGCCAGCGCCTCGGCGGCCTCATGCAGTTCGGCGTTGGCGTACCAGCGCCCGGCGATTGCCAGCAGCTCGCGACGCAGCGGCGACGTTTCGCTGGCGCGCTCGGCCAACGCCTGCATGGTCGCCGCAGCTTCGCCGAAGTCGCGAATGGCGCTGTCTTCCAGCCGTTCGGCCTCGGCCAGCACGGCGGCATCTTCCGCACTCAACGCAGCGGCAGGGTCAACGCTTGGCTGTGCCAGCACCGCTGGCGCCAGCGCCAGGCACAGCAGCATTCCCAGCAGACTCAGGCGCTTGCGCAGACCGAGCTTGCGTGCTGGAGCCACGGGCGGGATGACGTCCAGTGCAATCCTTCCGCAACGGAAACAGTGCAAGCAGCAAGGCAAGTCGCGTGCCGGGCACAGCGGCGGAACGCGCCCAGCCTGATGCAGACCACGCGCGCGGCGGCCTTTGAACGGTTCGTGTGCAGCTGGGCAGGGCGCAGGCGGCTACGCGGCCGTGCGAGTGCAGCGCGTGACCACAGCGAGCGCAGCCGGCGCCAGCACGGTCGCAACGTAGCCGCTATCGACCGCAGGGCCTCAGGATCGCGCCAGATAGTCTGCGCGTCCGACCCATTTGAAGCTGGTCAACTCGGCCGGGCCGACCGGCCCACGCGGATGCAGGCGCCCGGTGGCGACCGCCACTTCGACGCCCATGCCGAACTGGCCGCCATCGGTGAAGCGGGTGCTGGCGTTGTGATACACCGCGGCCGCGTCGACTTCGGCCAGAAAGCGCTCGGCCGCGGCTGCGTCTTCACTCAGGATCGCCTCGGAGTGGCCGCTGCCGTGGCGGGCGATGTGCGCGATCGCGATGTCGAGATCCTCCACCACGCGCACGCCGAGCTGCAGGCCCAGCCACTCGCGGTCGAAGTCTTCCGGCTGCAGGGCTTCAACCCGCGCGCCTGCCGCCGCCAGCGCCGAAACGGCCTCGCCTTCGGCATGGAAAATCACGCCGAACGGCGACAGCCGCTGTGCCAACGCCGGCAGCAGGCGCGGGGCGATCGCCCGGTGCACCAGCAGGGTGTCGAGCGCATTGCACACCGCCGGCCGCTGCACCTTGGCGTTCTCGATGATCGCGAGGCTGGGCTCAAGATCGGCGCTGGCATCGACGAACACATGCACCACGCCGACACCACCGGCGATCAGCGGGATCCGGCTTTCGCGCCGGCACAGGTCGATCAGGCCCTGGCCGCCGCGCGGCACCATCACGTCGATGCAGTCGGACAGCTGCAGCAGTTCGCTGACCGCCTCGCGCTCCGGGGCATCGATGAAGCTGACGATGTCAGCCGGCAGCCCCGCGGCGGACAGCGCCGCATGCAGCAGATCCACCAGGGCGAGATTGGTCTGGCGGGCTTCGCGGCCGCCGCGCAGCACCACCGCATTGCCGGATTTGAGCGCCGCGGCAGCAATGTCGACGGTGACATTCGGCCGCGCTTCGTAGATCACCCCGACCACGCCGATCGGCACCGTTCGCCGCGCCAGCTGCAGGCCGTTCGGCAAACTCCGCTGATCGAACTCGCCAGCCAGCGGGTCTGCAAGGTTCGCGACGGTTTCGACGTCGATCGCCAGGCCATCCAGACGTGGGCCGTCCAGGCGCAGTCGATCAAGCAGGGCCGCGCCCAGCCCGGCCGCCGCACCTGCCTCAAGATCCAGCGCATTGGCGGCGATCAGAGGCGCGCGCTGCTCGCGCAAACGGCGAGCGATGTCGCGCAGCAGGGCATCGCGTGCAGCGGCGGGAGTTCGCGCCAAAGCGGGCTGCGCGCGGCGCGCGGCGCGGGCCTGGGCTTCGATGCGCCCGGCGCGGCTGATCGCTGCGGCGCTCATGCGGCGGTCTCCGGTGCAGCGGCCGCCTGCGGGCTCAGCACCAGATCGCTGCGGTGAATGACCTCGTCGCCGTAGCGATAGCCGAGCACGCCCTCGATTTCCTCCGAGCGTCGCCGGCACAGGCGCTGCAGATCGACTGCGGCGTAGGCCGCAATGCCGCGCGCCACTTCGGTGCCGACCGCATCCAGCACCTGCACCGGGTCACCGCGATCAAAACTGCCCTGCACCTCCACCAACCCGACCGGCAGCAGACTGCCACCACGCCGCAATGCACTGGCCGCGCCGGCGTCGATCTGCAGCGCGCCACGCGGCGCGCCGCCGCCGGTGATATAGCGCTTGCGCGCAGCCAGACGTTCGCCCTGCGGCGCGAAGCGCGTACCGATCGATTCACCGGCCAACAGCCGCGTCAGCACCTCGGGCTCGGCGCCGGAGGCGATATGCGCGGTGGCACCGCCGCGTCGCGCCAGTTCGGCCGCGCCCAGCTTGGTCGCCATGCCGCCGGTGCCCAGCCGGCCACTGCCGCCAGCAGCGTTGCGCAACTGCTCCGGCAGCGCGCCGGGGCCGACCTCGCTGATCAGCCGCGCCGCCGGGTTGCCGCGCGGGTCACTGTCGTACAGGCCGGCCTGGTCGGTCAGCAGGATCAGTCGGTCGGCGTCGACCAGACTGCAGACCAGGGCCGACAGCATGTCGTTGTCGCCCAGCCGCAGTTCTTCAGTGGCGACGGTGTCGTTCTCGTTGACGATCGGCAGCACGCCGTGAGCGAGCATGGTCAGCAGGGCCTCGCGGGCGTTCAGATAGCGGCGCCGGTTCTCGACATCAGACCGCGTCAGCAGCACCTGGGCGACGTCGATGGCGTGGTCCGCGAACAGGCCCTGGTAGATGGCGTGCAGGCGCGGCTGGCCGACCGCCGCGTGCATCTGCTTGACCGGCACATCGCGCGCCGGCGCCGCTTTGAGCGCGCTACGACCCGTCGCGACCGCGCCCGAGCTGACCAGCACCACATCGTGCCCGGCCTGACGCAGTGTCGCGAGCTGGGCGCTGAGCGCCTGCAGGCGTGCAAGATCAGGCCCGGGGCCACCGGCGGTGACCGTGGACGTACCGAATTTGACGACGATGCGCTGGCGCGACATGGGTTTCGCTGCACTGCGGGAACAGGCGCGGATGCTACTGCATGTGCCGCCCCGACCGGTCCGCGCTCGCGGCCATATGCTGTCAAGGCTTGTTCGGCCCGCCCCCCGTCGCTAGGCTGTCAGACCTATCCGGCTGAGCCCACATGGCCGCGCGCTTCGTCCATCTGCACCTGCACAGCGAATACTCGCTGGTCGACTCCACCATCCGCCTGTCGCCGCTGATCAAGCGCTGCGTGGCCTTGGGCCTGCCTGCGGTGGCGGTGACCGACCTGTCGAATTTTTTCGGCCTGGTGAAGTTCTATAAAGAGGCGCAGAAGAGCGGCATCAAGCCGATCGCCGGCAGCGATGTGATCGTGCAGCTACCCAGCGGCGCGCCCTCGCGCCTGACCCTGCTGTGCCGTAACCGCGAGGGCTATCTGAACCTGTCGCGCCTGCTGTCGCGTGCGTTCCTGGATGGCCATCAGGGCGACTACGTCTGCGTGCGCCCGGAGTGGGTGTCCGAGCACGCGGCCGGCCTGTTCGCATTGGCCGGGCCGGGCAGCGATGTCGGCCAGCTGTTGCGCGAGTCGAAGACTGATCTTGCCGAACAGCGCCTGATCGAACTGCAGCAGGCCTTCGACGATCGCCTGTATCTGGAGCTGGTGCGCACCGGTCGCGAGTTCGAGGAAGACTTCATCGCCGGTGCCTGCGATCTGGCCGTACGCCGCGGCCTCGGCGTGGTCGCCAGCAACGATGTGCGCTTCCTGGAGGCGGAAGACCACGCCGCCCACGAAGCCCGCGTCTGCATCGCCAGCGGCCGCCTGCTGAGCGACTCGCGCCGCCCGCGCGACTACTCCGACCAGCAGTACCTGAAGTCCTCCGCCGAAATGGAGGAGCGCTTCTCCGAGCTGCCGATGGCGCTCGACAACGCGTTTGAACTGGCGCGCCGCTGCAACCTCGAAATGCGTCTGGGCACGTACTTTCTGCCGGCCTTCCCGGTGCCGGCCGAGCACACCCTCGACAGCTGGATCCGCAGCACCTCGCATGAAGGCCTGCACAAGCGATTGGAGAAAGCGCCGATCGCCCCGGGCCACACCCGCGAAGCCTATTTCGAACGCCTCGACATCGAGCTCGATGTCATCTGCAAAATGGGCTTTCCCGGCTACTTTCTGATCGTGGCCGACTTCATCAACTGGGCCAAGCAGAACGATATTCCGGTCGGCCCCGGCCGCGGCTCGGGTGCGGGTTCGCTGGTGGCCTGGGCGCTGGGCATCACCGACCTTGACCCGATTCCCTACGACCTGCTGTTCGAGCGCTTCTTGAACCCAGAGCGCGTGTCGATGCCCGACTTCGACATCGACTTCTGCATGGACCGCCGCGACGAAGTCATCGACTACGTCGCCCGCAAATACGGCCGCGATCGGGTCAGCCAGATCATCACCTTCGGCACCATGGCGGCCAAGGCCGCGGTGCGCGACTGCGGCCGCGTGCAGGGCCTGCCCTTCCCCGCCGTCGATGGCGTCGCCAAGCTGATCCCGAACACGCTCGGCGTATCGCTCGACGACGCGCTCGGTCGCAGCAAGGCGGCGCAGGCCGACAAGGAGCTGAGTTCAGCCGAGCTGATCGATCGTTACCAGCACGAGGACGAAGTGCGCGAGCTGATGGACCTCGCGCTGAAACTCGAAGACCTGACACGCAATGCCGGCAAGCACGCCGGCGGCGTGGTGATCGCGCCCGAACCACTCACCGAGTTCAGCCCGCTGTTCGCCGAACCGCCGCCGAAAGAACCCGGCACACTGCGCAGCGTGGTGACCCAGTACGACAAGGACGATGTCGAATCGGCCGGTCTGGTCAAGTTCGACTTCCTCGGCCTGCGCACGCTGACCATCATCGATTGGGCGGTCAAGGCCATCAACCGCCGCCGCGCCGCGGCCGGTGAGGCGGCGCTCGACATCACCGCGCTGCCGCTCGATGACAAGCGCAGCTACGAGCTGTTCGCGCGCGGCGACACGGTGGCGGTGTTCCAGTTCGAATCGCGCGGCATGCGCGAGCTGCTGAAACGCGCCCGCCCTGACCGCTTCGAAGACATCATCGCGCTGGCGGCGCTGTTCCGCCCCGGCCCGCTGGGCTCTGGGATGGACAAGGAATGGTGCGATCGCAAGCACGGCGAGACCGCCGTCAGTTACCCGCATCCGTCGCTGGAACCTGTGCTGTCGCCGACCTACGGGGTCATCGTCTACCAGGAACAGGTGATGCAGATCGCCCAGGTTCTGGCCGGCTACAGCCTGGGCGGCGCCGACCTGCTGCGCCGCGCAATGGGTAAGAAAAAGCCCGAGGAGATGGCCAAGGAGCGCGCCAAGTTCGAGGCCGGCAGCGCCGAACGCGGCGTCGACCCCGAGGTCGCCACCGGCATCTTCGACCTGATGGAAAAGTTCGCCGAGTACGGCTTCAACAAGTCGCACTCGGCCGCCTATGCGCTGGTCGCCTACCAGACCGCCTGGCTGAAGACCCACTACCCGGCCGAGTTCATGGCCGCGGTGCTGTCGTCGGACATGGACAAGACCGACAAGGTCGTGACCTTCCTGACCGAGTCGCGCGCGATCAAGCTCGATGTCAGCCTGCCGCACGTCAACCGCAGCAGCTTCGCGTTCGAGGCCGACACCGCGCGCTCGATCGTGTATGGCCTGGGCGCGATCAAGGGCATGGGCCGCCAGGCCTGCGAGGCGATTGTCGAGGCCCGAGCCAGCGGCCCGTTCAGCAGCCTCTACGATCTCTGTTCACGCGTTGAACTGCTGCGCCGCAACCGTCGCAGCCTGGAGACGCTGATCGCCGCCGGCGCACTGGATGGCCTTGGCAGCAATCGCGCCAGCCTGATGACGCAGCTGCCCGATGTGATGCGCGCGGTCGATCAACAAGCCAAGGCGCGCGAAGTCGGCCAAGTTTCGCTATTCGATCTTGACGGTGCGGCGCCTGAGCCGGCCCTGCCGACGCCAGCGCAGGTGCCCGAGTTCGACCTCGAAAAACTGCTGGAGGACGAGTACCGCGTGCTCGGCCACTACATCAGCGGCCACCCGATCGACCCCTGGCGCGAGCTGCTGAACCAGGTGGTCACCTGCGACCTCGGCGAGCTCGACAAGGCCTATGCCGAGCGCAAGTTCGCGCGCGGCACCGAGGCTTCGGTGCTGCTGGCCGGCGTGGTCGGCGATGTCCGTCGCAGCGGCGACAGCCGCGCGTTCGTTCAACTGCAGGACGGCCGCGGCCAGATCGAAGCGGCGCTGTTCTCGGAGGCCTGCGCGCAGTACGCGCCCTTGATCAAATCGCGCGACATCGTGCTGGTCGAAGGCAGCCTGCAGGAAGACCGCATGGGCGACGGCTACACCCTGCGTCTGCGCCGTCTGATGACGCTCGAAGAACTGTGCTCGCGCTACAGCCGCCACCTGCTGCTCAAAGTGGACAACCGCCGCCGCGACGCCCTGGCCGAGGTCGAGAAACTGCTCGCCACCCATCGCCCCGGCCCAACCGGCGTGCAGATCGAACTTTTGATCCCAGGTGCCCGCGGCCGCCTGTATGGGGACGGCAGCTTCGGCGTACGCCCTACCCCGCTGTTGCCGCGACAGCTGCGCGAGATCGAAGGCGTTGAGGTCGAGCTGCGCCTGCAGCGGCCGGAACCCACGCCGGTGCCGGAGCGCAAGGCGGCGGGTTGAGCCACTGGGCGAACTGCGCATCGCTTGGCGGACATCTGGCTGCCGCGAAACCGCAGGACGGCCGCGCTCGCGCCCACGTGCAGACGTGACGCCCGCTCAAACCACCAGCGGCAGATGCGGCAGCAGGCGCACTGCGAGTTCATCGGTGACGATCACCAGGTAGCGCTTGTCAGAGGGGCCGCCGCTTTCGGTGCCCTTGTGGATGACGAAATCGGTGCCTTCGGTGGCGGCACCGAACAGGCGCACCAGGATCTCGGCTATCGCATCCGAGGCATCAACGGGGAAGGAATTGAGCGTGCCGCCATCACGTCGGAAACGCACACCGAGCACCCCGGCATGGGCGGCGACCGCCTGGCTGAAGTAGCCGATCTGGCGGGCTTCGATGAACAGACGCAGGGTCCCGCCGCTGCCGGCTTGCAGACGGCCGGTCACATGCGGCGCGCGCTGCAGGAACTGGCGGAACTCCTGGGTGCGCGGGCCGAGGTAGCCGCTGGGGTAGATGGACGCGGCGGCGCTCATCGGTCGCACCCACTGCCGGAATCTACGCGCGGGCTGCTCATGGCCGCCCCGGCTTGATGTCGCCCGGCACCTCGACGCGTGCGCAGCAGGCACGCGGGGCGGCGGCATTGATTGCGTTCCAGCTCAGCGGCATCGGCGGTACCTGCACTCGTGGCCCCAAAGGATACGGGATCAGCTGTCGGCTGATCGAGACGGCGGACGGCAGACGCGCCGCGCTGCCCGGTTCGGCATGCACCGAACGCGCCAGCCCGGGCCAATGCGGGCGCGGTCTCGGCAATGACAGCGCTCGAAGCGCCCCCAGCGGCAGTCGGCCAAGGCGGCGCAGCTGCGGCAGAACCACGGCTTCGGCAGGCGATGGTGCCAGCAGATGCAGACCGGACAGCACAACCCGATGCACGGCCGCGGTCACGCGACACCCCGTGGATCCCCCCTGCGCGCAGGCCTGCAGTCTCGCCTGCGTGGGCGCGAAGGAGGACGCAGCGGCGGCTCCGCTGGGCCGCAGCCGCAGCCGCAGCCGCAGCCGCAGCCAGTGCAAGTATCGGGCTATCCGATGCGCTGAACACGGGGCTGCGGCAGGCCCGCCTACAGCAGCTTCTGACTGATCGCCTTCAACACCGCATGGGTTCGATCACGGCAGTCGAGCTTGAGCAGAACATCCGACATGTAGTTCTTCACCGTGCCTTCCGACAGGTGCAGCACGCGGGCGATTTCCTTGTTGCTGTAGCCACCGGCAACCAGCCGCAGGATGCTCTGCTCGCGCTCCGTGAGGCGCTGGCCGGCTGCGCTGTCGACGCTGATCCAGCCGGCGCGCACCGGCCCCAGGCTGACCGGCTGCAACAGGGTTTCGCCGGCGGCGACGCGTTCGATCGCGGCGCGCAGCTCTTCCGGCGAGGCGTCCTTCAGCAGAAAGCCCTGCGCGCCGGCCTCGACCGCGCGCAGCAGCAGTTCGCTGTCGTCAAAGGTGGTGAGCAGGATGACCGGTGTCGCATCGCCGAGCTCGCGCAACGCACTCACCAGGCCGATACCACCTATGCCGGGCATACGGATGTCGCTGACGATCACATCCACCGGCCGCGTCGGCAGTGCCGCCAGCAGACGTTCGGCGTCGGGCGCTTCGAGGGCGATCTCGATACCGAGGTCGGACAACAGCGCCGACAGCCCGCGCAGCACCAGGGCCTGATCGTCGCAGAGCGCGATGCGCACGCTCATGCGCTGAGCTCCGGCAGCCAGGCGCGCAGGCACAGACCACGTGCGGCGCTGGTCTCGACCTCAAGCCGGCCACCGATACTGTGCAGACGTTCGCGCATGCCGGTCAGACCGTTGCCGAACTCGATCCGCTTCGGCGCTTCACCGTCATTGCGCACCTCCAGCAGCAGGCCGTCATCGGCACGCGAGCAGCGCAGCTGGATCAGCCCGGCACGGCCGTGGCGCAGGGCATTGGTGATCGCCTCCTGGGCGCAGCGCAGCAGGGCTTCGGCCTGGGCCACCGAGTCCACCCGCAGGCCTGGATCGATATCCACCTCGATGCGGGTGCCGGCAATCGGCCGCGCCAGCGCGCGCAGCGCGGAGTCGAGCTCCAGGCCATCGTGCAGGCGCAGCGCGCTGACCACGGCGCGGATATCGCCGAGCAGTTCGTCGGCCAGCTGGGCGCTGGTGGTGATCTCCTCGCGAGCGGCCAGGGCCGGGTCGCGCTGCAGCCGCGCCAGGTTCAACTTCAGCGCGGTCAGTTTGTGGCCGGCGACATCGTGCAGCTCACGCGAGAGTTTCAGGCGTTCACCGCTGCGCGCGCTTTCCTCCAGCAGTCGCTGGGTGGCGAGCAGCTCGGCATTGACCTGGGCCAGGTGATCGCGGCCACGCTCGCTCATGCCGGCGTAGTAGCCGGTGAAGGTGGCGAAGGCCTGAAAGCCCAGCAGCGGCACGAGGTTGAACAGTGCCTGCAGCGGCGACCATCCCGACTCGATCCAGCGCAGCGCCACCGCCGCGTTGAACGCGAGCATGACCAGCACCGCCCAGCGGATCGGCATCAACAGCACCAGCTGGGCGGCCACGATCACCAGCAGCACGGTGACCTGCCCTTCCATCAACAAGCGCTCGGCCGCAACCACCAGCACGCCCTGCAGCACGCTGTTCCAGCGCGCGCCGCGGCAGTCGACGCTGCTCTCGCGCAGGCTCCGCCAGACGAACAGGGCGAGCATGCCAAACAGACAAGCAAGGCCCGCCCACTCAGGCACTGCTCCGGAGTGCAGCTTGGCGAAATCGACTGCAGCGAAACCGATCGCGGCCCAGGTGATGTAGGCCACGAAGCTCAGTGGCGAGAGCCAGCCCGTCCATTGCGCGGGTGCCACGGGATGCCCGCGCCCGGGTTCGTATTGGGTGGTGTTCATGGCTGCAGCATGGCAGCGCCCACGCCGCGGTGAAACCCGCCGAGGCACCCAGGTGACTTTACTCACCCCCAGCGGATGACCGCAGGCACCTGCTGGCCACAGCGCGCGATACGGAGACTGGCTACACACACCGCGCTGGAGCCGAACCATGGAAACCCTGTACCCGATTCTCGTCAGCATCCGCGGCCTGGCCGGCGCGGTTTCGCTGATCACGTTCTGGATCGCCGGGCTGGCGCGCAAGGGCACGCCCCTGCATCGCGGCAGCGGCAAGCTCTATCTGCTGGCGATGCTCGGCATCTGCATCACCGCCCTGCCGATGGCGGTGACTTTCTTCCTGCGCGGGAATGCCGGCATCGGCACCTTCCTCGCCTACCTGGTGGTGATCACCGTCACCTCGATGTGGCTGGGCTGGCGGGCAATCCGGCGCAAGCGCGATCAGGCCGCCTTTCACGACCGCGCCTACGCCGTCGTCGGCGCGCTGAACCTGATCACCGCGCTGATCGTTTTGGCAGTCGGCATCCAGATGGGCAATCCGCTGCTGATGGGATTTTCCGCGGTCGGCGCAGTGCTGGGCGCGGGCATGCTGCGCCGGCTGTGGAAGCCGATCGATGCCGGCAACTGGTGGCTGCAGGAGCACTACGGCGCGATGCTGGGCTGCGGCACCGCCACCCACGTGGCCTTCTTCGCGATCGGCCTGAAAGGCGTGCTGCAGGCGTTCGGGCTGCAGCTGTCGGGCAATCTGCAGCTGCTGCCCTGGGCGGTGCCGGTGCTGGTGTCGGTGATCGCGGGCTTCATGCTGGATCGCCGCTACGCACGCAAGCCGAAACCGGCGCAGACGCGGGCAACTCTGCAGCCCACGCGCAGTTGATTGGGTGCATGCGCAGGGCCCGGATTGCCGGGCCCTGCGCAACAGGCTTCACGACTCCGGCGCCGCCGCGGCCTGCGCGAAATCACCCGCCAACGCCTTGTACAGCGCCGCCAATGAGGTCGCGCGCGCGACCAGGGCGTCGACCGAGCGCAGCTCGAAATCGACCCGGGTGCGTTCGGCATCCAGCAAGGTCAGCGCGTCGTCGGAACCGGCCTCGAAGCGCAGGTTCGCCAGCCGTGCAGCCTCGCCTGCGGCCTCGGCGGCTTCAGCCAGATCGAAGGCCGACCGGTTGGCCGCGCGATAGCCGGCCAGCGCGTTCTCGGTTTCTTCGAGCGCGCGCAGCAGGGTTTCCTGGAACAGAGCCTCGGCGCCATCCGCGCGCGCCTCGGCGGCGCGCACGCGCTGCCGGGTGCGACCGAAATCGAGAATGCTCCAGCTGATCGACGGCCCCCAGCGCCAGCGCTCTGAGCTGCCCTCGCCCAGCTCACCGACGCCCTGCGCGGTCCAGCCGAAGCCACCCAGCAGGGTCAGCTTGGGGAAGTACTCGGCAGTCTGGGTGCCGATATCGGCATAGGCCACCGCCAGCCGGCGCTCGGCTTCACGCACGTCCGGACGCCGCTTGAGCCATTCCTCCGGCGTGCCGACCGCGGTCAAGGACGGCAGTTGCGGCAAACCGGTTTCGGCGTCGACCAGACTGCGCACCGCTGCCACCGGCTGTGCGGTCAGCACCGCCAGGCGCTGCTCGGAGCGCCCCACGGCCGCCTCGGCGGTGGCGAAGTCCGCCGCCAGCGAGGAACGCTGCGCGCGCGCTCGCGCCACATCCAGCCCGGTGCGTCGGCCGTTGCGTTCGAGCGTGCTGATCAGATCCACGCTGCGGCTCCAGCCCTGCAGATTGGTTTCGATCAGGCGCAGCCGGGCGTGCGCGCCGCGCAGCTCGAACAAGGCCTGCGCGACTTCGGCCACCACGCTGATGTGGACATGTTCAAGCGCCGCCGCATCGGCCTCGACGCGGCGGAAGATGGCCCGCTTTGGATTGCGCAGGCTGCCGAACAGATCGATCTCCCAGCTGGCATCGAAACCAGCGCGGTAGGTGTCGGTGCGGCCCTGATCGCTGGGGATGAAGGGATCGCGTCCACTGGGCTGGCTGCGCTCGCCGTCCACACCGATGCCCACCGTGGGCATCAGGCTGTAGGTCGACAGCCCGGCCAAAGCGCGGGTTTCATCCAGCCGCGCCAAAGCCTGTGCAAGCCCGGTGTTGGCAAGCAGGGCGCGGGTAATCAGTGAATCCAGAGCGGGGTCGTTGAAGGCCCGCCACAGTGCTGGTTGCACGGCTTCGGTAGAGGCGGTGACGCCGGACTGGTCGAAGCGCTCGGGCAGCTCGGCGGCAGGGCGGACGTACTCGGGCCCGACCGTGCAGGCGCCCAGGGTGAAGGCCATCGCGAAGGCAAGGGCGAGCGGATGCTTAAACATGGACAGGCGCCTCCTCGGCGACGGCCGGGCGGGTGCGGCGGCGCTCGACCAGCTTGCGGATGACCACATAGAACACCGGGGTGAAGAACAGGCCAAAGAAGGTCACGCCGAGCATGCCGAAGAACACGGTCACGCCCATCACATGGCGGACCTCGGCACCGGCGCCGCTGGCGAACACCAGTGGCAGCACGCCGGCGCAGAAGGCGAAGCTGGTCATCAGGATCGGCCGCAGGCGCAGGCGGCAGGCCTCGACCGCTGCGTCGACGATGCCGCGGCCCTGCTTCTCCAGATCGCGGGCGAACTCGACGATCAGGATCGCGTTCTTGCAGGCCAGGCCCATCAGCACGACGAGGCCGATCTGGGTGAACACGTTCATGTCGATGATGGTGGGCGGCGCGGCGGTCATCGGGTTGATCCAGCCGAGCCCGATCTGCACCCCGAACCACAGACCATTGATCATGTTCAGCACCCAGATACCGCCGAGCGCCGACAGCAGGCACATCGGCACGATCAGGATCACCGCCAGCGGCAGCGACCAGCTCTCGTACAGCGCGGCCAGCACCAGGAAGACCAGCAGCACGCACAGTGGAAACACCAGGTACTGCGCGACACCCTGATTGACCTGCTGGTAGGTCAGGCCGGTGAACTCAAGGCTCATGCCGCGCGGCAGCACCTGGGCGGCGGTGTCGCGGGCGATGCCGACCGCGTCGCTGCTGCTGACCGCGGCCGGATCGAAGGGGCTTGCGCTGACATCGGCAGCGGGGTAGCCGTTGTAGCGCACCACCGGGTCGGGGCCGAAGCTCGGCACCAGCTCGACCACGCTGCCCAGCGGCACCATCTCGCCCTGCGCGTTGCGCACCTGCAGGCGTGCCACATCGCTCACCTCGTCGCGGAAGGGAGCATCCGCCTGTGCATAGACCGAGTAGGTGCGGCCGAACAGGTTGAAGTCGTTAACGTAGGCGCTGCCGAGGTAGATCTGCAGGCTGTCGAAGACATCGGTAAGCGCAAGCCCGCCCTCCTTGACCTTGTCGCGGTCCACCACGGCATCGAGCTGCGGCACATTGGCCTGGAAGGAGGAGAAGGCCGAACCGGGGCCGAATCCGGGCAGCTGGCTGATCGTTCCGGTCAGCGCCTGGGTGGCGACGTTGAGCTCGCCGTAGCCGATGCGCTGGCGATCCTGCACATAGGCTTCGACGCCCGCGGCATTGCCGTAGCCGTTCACCGGTGGCGGCATGAAGGCGAAGGCCATGCCGTCCTGGATGGCCCCGAATTTGCCAGTCAGTTCGCCCGCGATGGCCGCGGCCGGCTTGGGCAGCTCGCCGGGCGGATCCAGGCCGATGAACATCACGCCGACGTTGGGCGTACTGACAAAGTGGATGGCGTTCAGACCGGGGAACTGCACGACATCAGCGACGCCGGGCGTTTCCAGGGCGATTTCGCCCATGCGCTTCATCGCGGCTTCGGTGCGCTCCAGCGTCGCCCCTTCCGGCAGCTGCACGCCCGCGAACAGGTACTGCTTGTCCTGGGTCGGAATGAAGCCGCCGGGGATCTGCGTGAATCCGAGTACGGTCACGACGACCAGTACCGCGTACGTCACAAGCAGGCGCGGCGCGCGCGCAATGGTGCCGCCGATGCGGCCGGCGTAGCGGTCCGAGCTGCGCTTGAAGCGGGCGTTGAAGCCGGCGAAGAAGCGCCCGAACACGCGATCGATGCCGCGCGCCAGCATGTCCTTTGGCGCGCCGTGGGGTTTGAGCAGCACCGCGGCCAGCGCCGGGCTCAAGGTCAGCGAGTTGAACGCGGAGATCAGCACGGACACGGCGATGGTCACCGCGAACTGGCGGTAGAACTGGCCGGTCACGCCGTCGATGAAAGCGATCGGCACGAACACGGCCGCCAGCACCAACGAGATGGCGACGATCGGCCCGGACACCTCGCTCATCGCCTTGTGCGCGGCGTCGATGGGCGCCAGCCCTTCCTCGATGTGGCGCTCGACGTTCTCGACGACGACGATGGCGTCATCGACCACGATGCCGATCGCCAGCACCAGGCCGAACAGGGTCAGCACGTTGATCGAATAGCCGAGCAGGAGCAGCACGGCGAAGGTGCCAACGATCGACACCGGCACCGCCAGCAGCGGAATGATCGAGGCGCGCCAGGTCTGCAGGAACACCACGACCACGAGCACCACCAGCAGCACGGCCTCCAGCAGGGTCGTGATGACCGAATCGACGGAGGCGCGCACGAAGACCGTGGGGTCGTAGGCGATCGCGTAGTCGACGCCTTCGGGGAAGCTCTGCTTGAGCTCGGCCATGCGGGCGCGGACGGCATCGGACAACGCGATCGAGTTCGCGCCCGGCGCCTCGAAGATGACGATCGCCGCCGCCTCGGTGTTGTTGAGGTAGCTGTTCAGTGCGTAGGTGTTTGAGCCCAGCTCGATGCGCGCGACGTCGCGAAGCCGAGTGACCGCGCCGTTCTCGCCGGTCTTGAGCACGATGGCGCCGAACTGCTCGGGGGTTTCAAGACGACCGCGCGCATTGACGAGCAGCTGTACCGCAGCGCCGCTGGGCTGCGGCGAAGCGCCGATCGCACCGGCCGACACCTGCACGTTCTGCTCGCGGATCGCCCCCACCACGTCGAGCGCGGTCAGCCCGCGCGCGGCCGCCTGATCGGGGTCGATCCAGACGCGCATGGCATAGACGCCCGCACCGAAGGCCTGCGCGTTGCCCACGCCTGGCAGGCGCGCGAGTTCGTCCTTGACATTGAGGTTCGCGAAGTTCGACAGGTACAGGCCGTCGTAGCGCTTATCCGGCGAGAGCAGGTGCACCACCATCGTGATGTTCGGCGACACCTTGGCGGTGGTGACGCCGAGCGCGCGCACCGAATCGGGCAGGCGCGGCAGGGCCTGCGCGACGCGGTTCTGCACTTGCATCGCCGCGAGGTCGACGTCGGTGCCCAGGCCGAAGGTGATCGTCAGCACCACGGTGCCGTCCGAGGACGCCGCCGACTTCATGTAGATCATGTTCTCGACGCCGTTGATCGCTTCCTCGAGCGGGGCGGCCACGGTGTCGGCGATGGTCTTGGGGTTGGCGCCGGGATAGATCGCGGTGACCTGCACGCTGGGCGGCGCGACTTCCGGGTACTCGGTGATCGGCAGGTTGGGGATGGCGATCAGGCCGGCCACGAAGATCACGATGGACAGGACGGCGGCCAGAATCGGCCGGTCGACGAAGACGCGGGAAAGGTCGGAGTGGGCCATGGATCAGCCCTCGTCCCCGGCCGCGGCGGGCGCGGCAGCGGGCGCGGCCTGTACCGTGTTCGGCTGGTCCATCGGCACATCGATCGGCTGCACCGGCGCACCGGGGAAGAAGATCTTGCGCATGCCGTTCACGATCACCCGGTCGTCGGCGTCAAGACCCTGCTCGACGACGACCAGACCGTCGATGGTCGGCCCCAGCACCACGTCCTTGCGCACGGCGCCCAGGTGCGGTGCGCCGGTGCCGCCCATTTCCGGCGGCAAGGTGACCTGGTCGGCGACGTAGACGTAACGGCGGTCCTGATCGGTGAGCACGGCCTGCGGGTGCACCAGCAGCGCGCTGTCCAGTCGCTCGCCGAGCAGCTGCACGCGGGCGAACAGGCCAGGGGTGAACACGCCGGCCGGATTGGCCAGCTCGGCGCGCGCGAAGATCGTGCCGGTGGCGGGGTCGACTGCGTTGTCGACGAACACCATGCGCCCCTCGTGCGGAAAGCCCTGTTCATCGGCCAGGCCCACGCGCACCGGATTGGCAGCGTCGCGCGAACCCTCGCGCTCGCCGCGGCGGGCCAGCGCTTGGTAGCGCAGGTAGGCGCGCTCGTCGCCCTGGAAGCTGACATAGACCGGGTCGAGCGAGACCACCGTGGTCAGCACCGGCTCGCCGGGCGACACCAGGTTGCCAACGCGCAGGCGGGCGACGCTGACGCGGCCGTCGATCGGCGAGGTGATGCGGGAGAAGCCCAGGCTCAGCTCCGCCTGCTCCACTCGCGCGCGAGCGGCCAACACGTCGGCGTCGGCCTGGCGCGCTTCGTTCTGGCGGCTCTCCAGCTCACCGGCGCTCACCGCACGGGCTTCGACCAGCGCTTGGCTGCGCTTGAACTCAGTCTCGGCCAGTGCGCGACGGGCTTCGGCGCGGGCAAGATCGGCGCGCGCGCTGGCGACCGCCGCCTTGTACTCGCGGTCGTCGATGGTGAACAGCAGGTCGCCGGTCTTGACCGCGCCGCCTTCCTTGAAGTGGATGCCGGTGAGATAGCCGGCGACCCGCGGGCGGATCTCGATGTGCTCGACAGCCTCAATGCGGCCAGTGAACTCATCCCACTGGGTGACGGATTTGGACACCACGGTGGCGACGTTCACCTCGGTCGGCGGCATCTGCATCGCCGCGCCACCACCGCCGGAACAGGCAGTCAGCGCGGCCACGGTGAGAGTCGCGAGAGCGAACCGCGGATCGATCCGGAAGCGCGGAATCACAGGCATGGGCGGGTCCTTGAAGGTTGGAATGCGAATCGCGACGGCTCAGGCGGCCGGCGTGGTGTGGTCGTTTGGTGCGGCGGGGGTTTCGACAGCGCCTGCCCACTCGAGCAAAAGCCGCTCGATCAGCGCCCGGATCGGACCGCGGGCAGCCGCCGGCACCGGATTCAGATTGAACATGTCCTGCCAGAACAGGCCTTCAGCGGCGGCCAGCAGCAGGTAGCGACGCAGGTCGGCCTCATCCCAGGTCCATTCGACAAACTCGGCCTTCAGATGAGCGCGAATGGGATCGAGCAGGCTCTGATCCACCATCGCCGCGCTGAGCATGCCGTGGACAAAACGGCGATGGCGGTCGTCCTCGCTGAGGTGACAGCGCAGCTGACCCAGCACGACGGCGGTGCGTGGGCACTCACAGCCGGGCGGCAGGCGATCCGGGGTCGCGCTGGCGGACTCCCACTGCTGCATGTCGGCCTCGATCAGGCCGCGCAGCAGGTCTTCCTTGGTCGGGAAGTGATAGGTGATGCCGCCGCGGGTGACGCCGCTTTCGCGCGCCAGCTCATCGAAGGTGAGGTGACCGGCGCCGCGCTCTTCAACGATGCGCCGGGCGGCGTCCAGGATGCGTAGCTTGGCTTTGGGGGGGCGGGTCATCGGTGCGGAACTGTACAGAACGTTTTGTATAGAAATGCCCGGCATGGCGATCAGGTTTATCCACCATTCAGAATTAAGCCCGTGACGGAAACCCGGGGCATGCCGGTTGCAGCGCGCTGGTCGTGATCATCAAACGCCGCGCGAAGCATCGCCTCCCGCTGAGCCCGCGATCCGCGGGGTCAGCGAACGCCTACCTGAAGCAAGCGCGCGACGGCGGCCCCTTGAACCGCCGCTGGGGCCTCACCGAATGAGCAATCCGGTCAGCAAAACGCACTCGACGGCGGCGCTGTTCGCTCTCTTCGAGGGCACTTCCATCGGCGCGTTCCTGGCCGATCCGTCGGGCCAAGTGCTGAGCCTGAACCCCAGCCTGGCTGCTCGCCTCGGCAACCGCCCGCGCGATGCCGTCGGCGATTTCATCGGCGATCTGGGCCCCGAACGCTGGCACCGCCTGACCCAGAATCTGTTGCCCGCGCAAACTCTGCTGCTCGCACCCGCCTCGCTCAATACCGCGGGCGGCGTGATGGAGGCGATCGAGCTGCGGCTGTGCCGGCCCAAAGATTCCGAGCAGCTGCTGGGCATGGTGTTTCCGCTGATCGACCGCCAGCAGGAGGCTGCAGTCAACCTGCTGCAGCGCGACGTGCTGGAGTCGGTCGCACTCGGCCGGCCGCTGCGCGCCGTGCTCGATCTGCTGTGCCGCCAGGTCGAAGCGCTGGCGCCCGAGGTCATCAGTTCGGTGCTGCGGATCGACGAACAGGGCCGGCTCCGTCCGCTGGCCGGGCCCAGCTTGCCCGTCGCCTATTCCAGCCAGCTCGACGGGCTTGAGATCGGTGAGCAGACGGGCTCCTGCGGCACCGCTGCCTTCCGCGGTGAAGAGGTCGAAGTGCAGAACATCGACACGGATCCGCTGTGGGCAAGCTACAAGCATCTGGTGCTGCCGCTGGGCCTGAACGCCTGCTGGTCAACGCCGGTGTTCGGTCGCGATGGCCGGGTGATCGCCACCTTCGCCTTCTACTACCGCGAGACTCGCGGGCCGAGCCGCTTTCACCGCCGCATGGTGGATGCCTGCCTGCAGCTGTGCCGGATCGCGATCCAGCACGAAGACAACCAGCACCAGATCGAACGGCTCGCCTTCTTCGACGCGCTGACCGGCCTGCCCAACCGCGCCCTGCTGATGGACCGCGCGCGGGTTGCCCTGCAGCAGGCAGGACGCGACGGCCGCAAGCTCGGCATGGCGGTGCTCGATATCGACCGCTTCAAGACCATCAACGATTCGATGGGCCATGCCGCCGGCGACGAGCTCCTGCGTGAAGTCGGCCTGCGCCTGCGCAGCGCGCTGCGCGACTCCGATACCGTCAGCCGCATCGGGGGCGATGAATTCGTTGTGCTGTTCCCCGACAGCGACGCCAACGACAGTGCGATTGCCGCCGAGAAAGTGCTGCGCGCGGTCGCACAGCGGATCGAGATCGGCGGCCAGGTGCTGGTGCCCACCATCAGTATCGGCATCAGCCAGTTCCCGGATGACGCCCGCGATTTCGAAACCCTGATGCGCAACGCCGATATCGCGATGTACGAGGCCAAGCGCGACGGCCGCGGCTGCGTGCGCTTCTTCCTGTCGTCGATGAATGAATCGGCACGCTGGCGCCTGCAGATGGAAAGCGCGCTGCGGCTGGCGATCAGCCGTGAGGCGCTGGAGCTGCACTATCAGCCCAAGGTGCTGCTGGGCAAACCGGGCCTGGCTGGGGTCGAGGCGCTGGTGCGCTGGACCCATCCTGAATTGGGCCGGATCGCGCCGGACCAGTTCATCCCGCTGGCCGAAGACTGCGGCCTGATCAATGCGCTGGATGCCTGGGTGCTGGAGCGCGCCTGCGCGCAGCTGTCCGACTGGCTGCAGCGCGGCCTGCCGATCCCGGCGATGGCAGTCAACCTGTCGGCGCAGCGCTTCAGTCAGGACGATGTGCCCGCGCATGTGCGGATCGTGCTGCAGCGATACAACCTGCCGCCGCAGGCGCTGACGCTGGAGATCACCGAACGCCTGATGCTGAACGATGAACCGCGCATTCGCGCCGATCTCGACAGCCTCAACCGGCTCGGCGTGCATCTGTCGGTCGATGACTTCGGCACCGGCTATTCGAGCCTGAGCTATCTGAAGCGCCTGCCGGTCGACGAGCTGAAACTCGACCGCAGCTTCGTCAACGACATCGAAACCGATCCCGGCGATCGCGCGCTTGCCAGCGCGGTAATCGGCATTGGAAAGAGCCTCGGCCAGAACGTGGTGGCCGAAGGCGTGGAGACCGCAGAACAGCACCGATTTCTGCTGGAAGCCGGCTGCCCGGTGGCACAGGGCTACTACTACGCGAGGCCGATGGCAGCGGCAGACATCGAACTGTGGCTGGAGGGTGACGGCCTACGCTGGCTGCGCCCGCAGCTGCGCAGCGTGTGATCGCTGAGCTTGATGTCCACCGCGGATGAACACACTGAAGACACGCCCGGAACCAAGACCAAAGGCAGATCCGCCGCGCCGGATCCGCCACGCATACTGGTGGGATGCCTTTCGAATCTCTCAGACTTGTGAGCGCGGCCTGCGCTCGCGCTGCGCGCGCGCCTGCGCTGTTGCTGGTGGCTGCACTGATGCTGCTTGCCGCCTGTGCCCGGGGTCCCGTCGCAGGCTCCACGTCACCGGCGCGGCCGGCTCCGCTGCTGCTGATCTCGATTGACGGCTTCCATCCCGACTATCTGCAGCTGCCCGAGGCCGCAACCCTGCGGCGGCTGGCCAGCGAAGGCAGCCGCGCCGCCTGGATGCAGCCCAGCTATCCCTCACTGACGTTTCCGAATCACTACACCCTGGTCACCGGCCTGCATCCGGACCGCCACGGCATCATCAACAACAGCATGCAGGACCCGCAGCTCGGGCAGTTCGCGATGCACCTGCGCGATGCGGTCAAGGACGGTCGCTGGTGGGGCGGTGAGCCGATCTGGGTCAGCGCGCAACGCCAGGGCCTGCGCGCCGCGACGCTGTTCTGGCCGGGCTCGGAAGCCGAGATCCAGGGCATTCGTCCCTACGACTGGCTGCCCTACAGCAGCGACCTGCAGCAGAACGCGCGGATCAACACCGTGCTGCAGTGGCTGCAGCGGCCCGAGCGGACCCGACCGGATTTCCTCACCCTGTACTTCGAGCGGGTCGACAGCATCGGCCATACCTACGGGCCCGATTCGCCGCAGCTGCGACGCGCGGTCGCGCATGTGGATCGTTCATTGCAGAAACTTGTTGCCGGGTTGGAAGCGGCCGGCATGAGCGATCGCATCAACCTGTTGATCGTGTCCGACCACGGCATGAGCGCGCTCGATCAGTCGCAGCCGATCGTGCTCGACGATCTGCTCGATCCGCGCAGCTTCGCGCTGACTGCGTATGGCGCGATGGCCGGCATCGAGCCCCGCCGCGGCCGCGCCGCCGAGGTCGAAGCTGCCCTGCTCAAGCCACATCCGCGGATGCGCTGTTACCGCCGCGATCAGCTGCCGGCCGAGTGGCAGTTCGGCCAGCACCCGCGCGTGCCGAGCATCACCTGTCAGGCCGAGCCGCCCTACGCGATCGCAACCCGACGCCTGCTGTCGATGCCCGGCGCCAGGGTCAAGCGCGGCGGCCATGGCTACGATCCGGCCCTGCCCTCGATGCGCTCGATCTTCATCGGCCATGGCCCTGCCTTCATCGCTGGCAGCGAAATCGATCCGGTCCGCGCCGTCGATGTGTATGCGCTGATGTGCAGGCTGCTGGGTATCTCGCCGGCTGAGCATCAGGGCGATGCGCACGCCTTCGATGCGGGCCTGCGTTCGGGGCGCTGAGAGTTGGTGAGGGCGGCAAGCGCGCTGCCGATTGCGCTGCCGATCGAGCATCGATACGCCGCTGACTACTCCGTCGACGGCGCCGGCAGCAGCGCCTGCAGACTGGCCTCAGAGAGTTCTCCGCTGCGCACCCGCTGCAGGCGACCCGCAGCATCCAGGAACAAGGTCGTCGGGTAGCCGCGTACTGCGATCTGCGCCGGCAGCTGGGCATCGATGTCCAGCACCACGGGCACCAGCGGCTGTTGCAGGCTGCGCAGAAACGCATCGATTTCGTCGCGGCGTTCGCCGATGTTGAGATAGATGAAGTCCACATCCGGCCGCCGCGCCTGCACTCGCGCAAAGGCCGGCATCTCGCGCCGGCAGGGCCCGCACCAGCTGGCCCACAGATTGATCACCTGCGGCCGGCCGGGCGCTGGCGGAAACGCATAGGCCGCGCCGTCCAGAGTCTGCAGCGTCAAACGCGGCAGCGGCTGTACTTCGGCCGCCGCGCGCAGGGCCAGACCGGCTTGGCCCAGAACAATCAGCAGCAACGCGGCGGCACCTGGCAGCAGCAGTTGGCGGCGTGCCAGCTGGATATCCGCCGACAGCGGCGCACGCCGATCAGCGATGCATCCAGCGCGCGATGACGCGCCGGCGCGAACCGCGCTGACGATCAGCACCGACGCCGCGCAGATCAAGCCGATTGCGGGACTGTAGCCGCCGTCACGGAACGCCAGAACAGCGCCGGGCGTGGCGGCATAGGCCTGCCAGTTCAGACCGACCCAGCCCAGTCGCGCACCGATCACGCCAGTCGCCAACACCCGGAACAGACGCGACTCGGCGCGCTTGCGCGGTGCGCCGGGCGCCTCCGGCAACAGGCTCAGCAGACCCAGCGCGAGTGCAGTCGCCAGCACCAGCAGCACGGCCTGCAGGGGCAAAAGCAGCGGACCGAGTGCGATCGAGTCGCCCATCGTCGATCAGCCGCGCAGGGTCTGGATCGCTGTCTCGACCTGGGCCTGTCGACCGAGCGCGCCGCCCACGGCTTGCAGCGCATCGGCGAGCTGCAGGGCGCTGTCGGCACGCACGGTGGCGTGGCCAACCTTGCGACCGGGTCGCGCCGATTTGCCGTAGTCATGCCAGTGCAGGCCGGGCACGCTCAGCGCCGCGGCGCAGTCGGGCAGATCGCCGATCCAGTTCAGCATCGCGCTGCAGCCGCGGCTGGCGGTATCGCCGAGCGGCAGGCCCATCACGGCACGCAGGTGGTTCTCGAACTGGCTGCTGACCGCGCCCTCGATCGTCCAGTGGCCGCTGTTGTGCACCCGCGGCGCCATCTCGTTGGCCAGCAGTTCGCCGCCGAGCTCGAACAGCTCCAGCGCGAACACACCGACATAGCCCAGTTCGTCGGCGACCGAGCGGGCGTGCTGCAGTGCGCGCGCGACCAGCGGCTCGTCGACATTGGCTGGCGCAAGGCTCAGGGACAGAATCCCCTCGTGATGCCAGTTGCGGGTCAGCGGATAGCTGCGGAACTCGCCGCTGCGGCCCCGCACCGCCACCACCGAGAGCTCACGCTCGAACGGCACGAAGGCTTCCAGCACGAGGCTGGCGTGGTCATGGCTCTGGGCCAGCGCTGACCACGCGGCTTCGATGTCCTGCGGCTGGCGCAGCCGGAACTGGCCCTTGCCGTCGTAGCCGAGCCGGCGGGTTTTCAGAATGCTGGGCAGGCCGATCGCGGCGACCGCGGCGTGCAGATCCGACAGTGAATCGACCGCGGCGAAAGCCGGCGTGCCGATGCCGAGCTGGCGGAACAGGGTCTTCTCGGCGATCCGGTCCTGCGCCACCGCCAGCGCGCGCGGGCTGGGAAACACCGGCACCCGCTCGGCCAGCCAGGCCGCGCTGTCGGCCGGCACGTTCTCGAAATCGAAAGTGACCAGATCGACTTCCGCAGCGAAGCGGCCCAGCGCGTCGAGATCGCGATAGTCCGCCTGCATCAGCGCCGCGACCTGGCCGCCACAGGCACCGGCATCGGTGTCGAGCATCAGGAACTTCGCCCCCAGCGGCGCCCCGGCCAAGGCCAGCATGCGCGCCAGCTGGCCGCCGCCGAGCACGCCGATGCGAGTCAAACTGCGCTCGCTCACGGCAGCCTCGGGTCGGAATTGGCGAGGACATCCTCGGTCTGCTTGGCGCGGAAGGCCGTCAGCGCAGCGCGGATCTGCGGGTGATCCGCCGCCAGCAGACTGGCCGCGAACAGTCCGGCATTGGCGGCACCGGCCGCGCCAATCGCGAAGGTAGCAACCGGTATACCGGCCGGCATCTGCACGATCGACAGCAGCGAATCGAGCCCGTTCAGCGCCTTCGACTGCACCGGTACGCCGAGCACCGGCACCGCAGTTTTGGCAGCCAGCATGCCGGGGAGATGGGCGGCGCCACCGGCCCCGGCGATGATCGCGCGCAGGCCGCGCGCCTCGGCCGACTCGGCGTAGGCGAACAACAGATCGGGCGTGCGATGCGCCGACACCACTTGAACCTCGTGCGGCACGCCCAGCGCTTCGAGCCGCTGCACGGCCTGCTGCATGGTGTCCCAGTCCGAACGCGAACCCATCACCACGCCGACCAGCGGCGGGCCTGAGAGGGGAATCGATCCGGGCTGCCCGGCGCTGTGCTCCGTCATGACCTGCGGCCTCCGCTAGGGGATCTTTCCGGCGGGTCCACCCCGCCGGGCCGCGTAGTGTAGTCGGCGCCGGGGGCCAGCAGTCCGTGCCTTGCTTTGCAGGCCGGCGCCGCGGCTGCGAGAATCGCAGCCCGCTCCACGCCTTGAAGACGCCCATGGCCCTCGACCCGCGCCTGCTCGAAATTCTCTGCTGCCCGCTGACGCGCCAGCCCCTGCACATGCTGGATGCCAAGCGCCTCGCCGCCCTGAATGCCGCGATCACCGCCGGCGGCGTCAAGCAGACCGATGGCCTGGCACTGAACCAGCCGTGGAAGGAAGGCCTGGTGACCGACAACGGCACCCGCGCCTACCGCATCGATGACGGCATCCCGGTACTGCTGGCGGACGAGGCCGTCGAGCTGCTGCACGTGCCCGGCGCCGAACCGCGCGCGGCATAAAGCGCATGTCCGTACAGCTCAAGCCCGAGGAGCGCGCGCGCATCCCGCTCGATGTGGTGCGAGCGCTGGAAGAGGACATCGGCCCCGGCGACGCCACCGCCGCCTTGATCGACGCCGACGCCATCGGTGACGCCCAACTGGTGTGCAAGGAGCCCTCGGCCGTGCTGGCCGGCAGCGAGTGGTTCCAGACCTGTTTCCGCGCGCTCGACCCCGATCTGCGCATCGACTGGCTCGCGGTGGATGGTGATGTGCTCAGCGCGGGCCAGACCGTGTGCCGGCTTCACGGCCGCAGCCGCGCCCTGCTGTCGGCCGAGCGCAGTGCGCTGAACTTTCTGCAGACCCTGTCGGCCACTGCCACCCGCACCGCCGAGTTCGTGCGCACCGTGGCCGGCACCCGCGCGCGCATCCTCGACACCCGCAAAACCCTGCCGGGTCTACGACTGGCGCAGAAGTACGCGGTGCGCTGCGGCGGCGGACACAACCATCGCATCGGCCTGTTTGATGCGGTGATGGTGAAGGAGAACCACATCGCTGCGGCCGGCTCGATCGCAGCGATTGTCGAGCGCGCCCGCGTCCTGCACCCGGGCCTGCCGGTGATCGTCGAGGTCGAGAACTTCGATGAGCTGGAGCAGGCGATTGCGGTGGCCGCCGACCGCATCCTGATCGATGACTTCAGCCTCGCCGACATGCGCCAGGCAGTCACCATCAGCGCCGGTCGGGTGCCGCTGGAAGTCTCCGGCGGTGTTGACCTCGACAGCGTGCGCGCGATCGCCGAGACCGGCGTCGACTGCATCTCGATCGGCGGCCTGAGCAAGCACGTACAGGCGATCGACTTCTCGCTGCGGTTGTCGGCCTGAGCATCGTGAGGCTGGCAGTCTCGATTGCGCCGGAAGGGTTCAAAGCGTCTAAAATCTGCGTTTGCACCCTTTGACAGGAAAGGAATGCAAACGAAGCGGCCGCCCGGTCGACCCGAGCCAACAGTCACCGCACACACAGCGCCGGCATTGCCCTGGTGTTTTCGGCGCCGGCCAACAGCTGCCAAGTGACCAGATCGAACCCGCCCTGCTCCGTCCACAGCTGAGCGCTCGACAGCTGAAACCACAGCGAAATCGAGCAACGAGAAGTCTCGCCACAACGCATCGACTCCTCGCTCAAAGGCGCTTTCAATCCACTGAGTTCGGTCGACGTCGGCAATCGCCATCCCTCGCCAAGCGCGGAACACGCTTGGCCGGCGGCGTCAAGGCCTTCCCACTCGTCTTCGGTGTCACGCTGCGCCCACTGCAGCCCTTGGCGATCATCAATCACGCTGCGCGGGGAATGATAGCGGAAGCAGTTGCCGTTTGACTGGCAGCGCTTGAATCGTACTGGCTCGATGGCGGAAGGCGCCGCCGCGTCAGCGAACTCGGGCTGAGGACAACCGCGGCCAAAATCATCTGCCCACTTGAAGTATCTGCCCTGCAATTGATAGCGGCGGAAATAGATGCGCGCGGTTTCCGGGTTTCGTGCCAGCAACCAGCTGGTGGCGTGGCACAGCACGGCGGCGAATGCCTGCGAACCAGGCGCCAGTTGGTCAGCTGCTTGATTGGCAAGGTCGGCCGCCACACGGCTGCTGGACAGCTGGCCGGTGAGCGGGCCACGCAGACGGTCAAAGCCCAGCGCGTCCACTTCGATGGGATTGGCATCCAACGCGGCCTTTAGTTCAGAGTTGTCCAGATCCCGCAGTGCGCTGGCGGCGGCAAACAGGGATTGCGACGTCTGCCGATGATCGCGCCCAAGTGTTTGTCTGGCGTCATCCAGGTGACGCGCCATGAGCTTTGCCTGGCCTCCCCTCAAGAACGCATCTGCCGCGGAGTCGCCACTGGCCAGAAGGCGTAGCCCCAAAGCATGGCGGAGGACCGAGTCGTAGTCGCTGCTTGCGTCACCGTGCTGCTCGAAGTAGCTGCGCAATTGAGCGGTAGACAACTGCATCAGACCCAGCCCCGTCATCACATGCTCAAAGCGATCGGTCGAGCGCAGCTGCAACATCGCATCCACTGTTTCGCCCGCATTGGCGGCGAGCCGCGCCTGATCGACTTGCGGACCGCACTGTGCTGGCATCTGCTCAAGCAGTTGCGGAGTCTCGCGCCACATCTGCTCGGCGCGCTGGTAAGCCTGTCGCGCCTGATCGGTCTGCCCAGCACGCTCGGCCAATTTCCCTCGCAGCCACCAGCCCAAGGGCGAGTTGGTGTGCTCGATCAGTTCGGTGGCCAACCCGTAATGCCCTTGCCGGTAGGCCAGCGCCGCAAGCCGGTCCGCGCCGGCAATAGCCTTTCCGGGCAGGTGTTGCAAGGCGCCCAAGTAGGCAGTGAGGTTGAAACTGACGGGGTATTGATCCGCAGGGGAGTAGACATCGTCAGCGATGTCATCGAGCGGCGTGCTCATCACCAAGGCGGTGACCAAAGCCTGCAACAGTGGATCGTCCAACGCCGACCGCAGGCGCTGCTCATCGCGAACAATGGCGCGCGCCACCATGAGCAAGGATGACCGTCCCGACCATGAGCCCAGTTGCGCCTGAGCGAGATAGCGCTCGGTGGCGGCGTGGTCGTCACCGACCATAAGAAGTGCCGCCGCCTCCTCCCCCCAGCTGGAGCGCGCCAACAGCAGCGGGTCACTTGCTTGTTGCTGATGGATGATGGCGCGCACATGCGCAAACATGGCCGCCACCTGCTTCGCCTCTACTGCAAGTTCGCGCGCGTCCGTGCTCGTAGCTGTTGCTTCGCGGAGATCAGCAAGCGCCATTCGTGCCAGCATGTACTGTGCCCAGCTACCTCGATGCTGCTGCTGCGCAACCGGCAGTTGCAGCACAGCGGAAAAATTCACTCGCGCCCGATCCGGCTCGTTGCGCCTAAATGCCCAAGCCCCTGCAGTGTAGTGCCGCACTTCCTCACTCAGGCCCGCACCCGCTTCCCAACTGGCTTCAAAGCTTGCGGCAGCCCGCATTGCTTCAACGCGGGCCAAATCTTCGGCACTCAGCTGCTGTTGTTCGGCCTCAGGCGTGCTGAGTGCGCCACTGCTTTGCCAACGCATTTCGTTGGAGTAGTCGCTCAATGGAAGAGTGGGGTAGTCTTCGTGCAGAATCGAAGCGTGAAAATCGCTGAACAGCTGATTGGCCAACCCGTCGAGTTTCTGCAAGGCAGTGGTTTCAGGGTAATACATCCCGCAGCTTCGCGCGGGTGACGACAATAGCAACCCGACCATCAAACCGCTGCCGACTCTACCAAACCAACTCAACATCTGAACCCTCCAAGGCGACACAACGGACCCAACCAACGACGATGCGTCTGCCAGCAGGCAGACTAGCTGCACTTGAGCGCAGAAAATGCTTGGCCTGCAGATCAAACTCGAACGTCCTCGCACCATCGCCGGCCCGACATTCGGCATGCAAACGGACGCGGTGTGGCAGTTCGCCATCCATGTTGCCCGTGTTATGCAGCAGCACATCAAAGCTGTCAGCTGCAGACTGTCGCAACTCACTTTGCACCTTCGACTCAAGCGGTGTTCCCCGGATCACCGCCAGTAAGGTCTGTGCCGACCACGCGCGCTGGTCGCGGGTCGTTGGCAGGCGAAACCATGCGACGCCAGTCAACCCGGCCGGCGCCCGGTCTTCGAGCTCGCGCACGAAGGCAAACAGAACGGGGGCGGCAGCGTATTGCTCGCTGGTACCTGCGGCCCCCAGAGAACCCAGTTTCTGTTCGCTCTCCACTGCGATTATCGAATGATCAACATCGAAATGGACCCTTGAACCATACGTAGGCAGGGCAAGCAGAAATGGCTTCTCGGTCGCCCGTTGCAGCCTCGCTATCCACTGCCACGCGTGGTTTGGCTCAAACAACGGTGCTGGCGGACGCTGGATGGCATGCACCTGCAGCACCAACAGATCGACGGATTGTGCCAGCGCCGGAAAGGCTTTGCTTTCAATCCACGTAGGCAGGACAGTGATCGAGAGTGGATAGCCTTTGGGCATACGCGCCCGCAGTTCCATCAGAAATTCGGCATAGCGAGCCAGCTGGCTGGTCGCACTGTCAAAATCGATCTCCAGACCCCTCACTTCCGATGTCCCGGCTCGCCAACGCGAGAGGAGCGCCATCAGTTGATTCAAGGTCTCGCCCTGCCCGTCACCCGCCGGCAATTGCTCCAGACGTACTACCAGCACCACCGGCACATCGCGAAAGGCAGTGAAATGAATTGCACTTGGCGAAGTCCAACCGCGGATCGGGTCGAATTGCAAGGCCAATACGCGCAAGCCAGAGAGGTCGGGCTTCACATGATCAATGGCCGCCGACACTGCCGGCGTCCACTGCCGCTGCCAGATATAGGCTTGGTGATCCAACTTGGCCGAGGGGCTGGCTGCGATTTCCGTACTCACCATGAGGAGCAAGCATGCGAGGGCCGAGCATGCGTTGGCCAATTGACCCGCCGGAAAGTGGAGGAGCCGGTCCAACTTTGCCACGTTGCCCTCCCGCTATGGCCAGACGATCAAAGTGATGGTCGCGTAATGCAGGCGGAAGTGTCCATCAATCGCAGCCTTCGCCGGCACCAGCCCACCGCTGCGACTTCCGCCTTTGCCTCTGCGGGCCTCCCTTGTCACTGGTGCGGCCTGACCGCCCAGCGCCCCTGCGTTTACTCCAGCCACGAGCAATCATGCAGGGCGGGCCTGCGCCTGCCGCAGAAGTACGAGATGCGGCCGGCTCGATCGCCGCGATTGTCGAGCGCGCCCGCGCCCTGCATCCGAGCCTGCCGGTGATCGTCGAGGTCGAGAACTTCGATGAGCTGGAGCAGGCGATTGTCGTGGCCGCCGACCGCATCCTGATCGACGACTTCAGCCTCGCCGACATGCGCCGTGCAGTCGCCATCAGCGCCGGCCGAGTGCCGCTGGAGGTCTCCGGTGGTCTCGACCTCGACAGAGTGCGCGCGATCGCCGAGACCGGCGTCGACTGCCTCTCGATCGGCGGCCTGTCCAAGCACGTGCGGGCGATCGATTTCTCGTTGCGGATGTTGGCTTGAGCACCGCTCATCGCCGCGACCGTGCCCAAGAGGCCTGCGCGGGTTCGCATCTGGGCTGAAACCCCGCTGCACTTGATTCGTATCAGGTCGCCCGTAGGCTGAAAGCGCGACCCTGCCTATCGCTTTCCGCCAGGCGGCCCTACCGATGTTGGACTTCGATGTGATCGTGATTGGCGCCGGCCCCAGCGGCCTGTGCTTTGCTCGCGCACTGGCCGGCAGCGGCTTGCGGATCGCCTTGGTGGAAGCGCAGACCGCCGCTCTGCTCGGCGCGCCGGAGCTCGATGGGCGCGAGATCGCGCTGACCGAACACAGCGTGGCTCTGCTTCAGCAACTCGATGTGTGGCCGCGCATCCCGTCCGACCAGCGCCATCCGCTGCGCGCCGCCAAGGTGCTGAACGGCAATGCCGCGTCAGGTTTCGATGTCGCGTCAGGCGCCAGCGCCCAGCTGGGCTGGCTGGTCCCCAATCACCTGATTCGCCGCGCTGTCGCATCCCGGACGAATACATCCTGCATAATCGGTCAGCGCTGCTGATCGGACGAGAGGTCTTGGTTGGCCTGCTGACCGATGCTTTCCGCTCCGAGGACTGCATGAACATTCGCCTGCACAAGAACGCCCGAACCACACCCGCCACACGCCGCGAGATCCAGCAGGCGAGCGGCAGCGACTATGAGCTGGCGGAGCGCTTTGGGGTCACGCGTCAGACCATCCGCAAGTGACGCAAGCGCACGATTCAGCACGACCTGAGCCACACCGCGCATCGTCTGCAGACCACGCTGAACTCGGCGCAGGAAGAGGTCGTGGTGGAACTGCGCAAGACACTGCGGCTGTCGCTGGATGACCTGCTGTCGGTGGTGAAGGAGTTCATCCACGCCAGCATGAGCCGGTCGGCACTGGATCGCTTGCTGCGTCGTCGCGGGGTGTCGCGGCTGCCGGTCGAAGAAGCGCCTGTGCGGCCGACGAAGGCGTTCAAGGCCTACGATCCAGGCTACGTCCACATCGACGTGAAGTACCTGCCGCAGATGCCTGGAGAGAGCCAGCGGCGCTATCTGTTCGTGGCCATTGATCGCGCCACCCGTTGGGTCTATGCGGAGATTCGCCCCAACAAGACGGCCGCGTCTGCGCGGCGCTTCCTGAAGTCGCTGCATGTGCGCTGCCCCATCAAGATTCGGTTTGTTCTGACCGACAACGGAAAGGAGTTCACCGACCGCTTGTTCGGCCTTCGCAAGCGCGCGGAGAGCGGCACCCATGAGTTCGACGCACTGTGTGCTGCGCTGGACATCGAACATCGCCTGACCCGTCCAAAGAGCCCGCAGACCAACGGCATGGTGGAACGCTTCAACGGCCGGATCTCGCACGTCCTGAACACCTACCGGTTCGAGTCAGGCGAGGATCTGGAGCAAACGCTGACCCGCTACATCTGGCTCTACAACCACCACTTGCCACAGAAGGCGCTCAACCACGAGACTCCACTTCTGGCGCTCAAACGCTGGCAATCCACCCAGCCGGAACTCTTCGTCAAGCAGGTACGCGATCGTCCGGGATCCGACAG
>NZ_JBILJQ010000135.1:0-6558 GCF_044377145.1 Aquimonas sp. | reverse complement strand
TGCGCGGCGTGTCGCTGGCGCTGACCTCAACCAGTGCGGCATCGGTGGCAGGCCGCTTCCCGCGCCCCGACGGTGTCAGCTGCGCTCGCAGGGCGGCGTTCGGGGCGAACACGCCGTGGAACCGGGTGAGATGCGCGCGGGGTGGCGGGACCAGCGCCGCGAGCTTGGCGATAAAGTCCACCGAATCCCATTCGACATGCGTGGTCCCATTTCGCCACGGGGTCTTCAGTTCGTAGCGCACCTTGCCCTGCGACGAGATCGACAGCCGCTTCTCACTGATCGCCGGGCGCGTGATGTACCGGCACAGCTTTTCCAGCTTGTGGCTTTCGTGTGCTTCGGCGGCCACGCCGGCATGCAGGGAGAATCCGCCGACCTTGCCGGCATCGCCCTCCAGCGAACCGTCGTCACCGGGCAGCGTTTGCAGAGTGACCACCTTGCGCCCGGCGCTCTTGCCGGTCGCGATACGGTAGGTGATGGAACTCATCCGCAACGCGTCCATGCCGTCGTCGCCGCCAGCGCTGTCGGTCAGGAAGACGGACTCCTCCTCGCCTTCGAGCCAGCCTTTGCGCGTCAGATGCCGGCACACGCGATGCGCGATCGTGTCAGCCAACTGCGTCAACTGCCCGGTAGTCGGGGCACGGGTGCGGTGCAGGCGTGGTTTGCGCGGCGGTGACTCGACAAGCTCCTCGTACACGCCGTCAAGCCACAGCATGTGGAAGTGGACATTGAGGTTGAGCGCGCTGCCAAAGCGCTGGATCAGCGTCACCGCGCCGCACTGCGCACGGGCGCGCTCGACGCCCGCTTGGTCAGCAAGCCAGCCCGCGATCACGCGATGCACGAGCGCCAGCACCGGGCCGATGGCCTCAGGTTTGCTGGCGAACAGGAAGCGCAAGGGGTAAGGAAAACTCAGCACCCATTGCCTTACTGGGCGCGGGCCAAACACCTCTTCTACCAAGTGCCGCGCCGACTCGGCCATGCGCCGCGCGCCGCAACTCGGGCAAAAGCCGCGCTTCTTGCAGGAGAAGGCCACCAGCCTCTCCGCACGGCAGTGCTCGCACACCACGCGCAAGAAGCCGTGGTCGAGTACGCCGCAGCGCAGGTATTCCTCGAACTCCTCGCGTACGTAGGCTGGCAGCGAGCGGTCTTCCGCCTCAAGACGTGCGAGGAAGTCCGGGTAGTGCGCCTGCACCAGCGCGTACAGCAGCGTGCGCTCAGGAACATGGGGTGCGTAGCTCGGCGCGGCCGCCTGCGCGGTCGCGGCGGCGCCAGCGGCGAGCGCGGCTGCGCGTCCCTCTGGCGCGGTGAAGCACAGCACGAAACGCTCCAGCGCATCGACGGCTGCACAGTGTTCCGCGCGGCCTCAGCGCCGCCCATCGGCGTTTCGCCCGCGCATGGCCAAGCCATCGGCGCGGCGCAGCGTAGGAAATCGCCTACCTGATGCGGTTGTCCGAGAGCGAGCCTGGGTGATGAACGCGCTGAATCCTCCCGAAGCGTATGCGTTGAGGCACTGGAGGAGACCCTCGGCGCACGCCGCGTCGAAGAGGGCCGGTTGTTGCTCGGACGCGAATGCGTGCAGGGCAGACAAGCTCAGCGCATTCGCGCGTCCGACGGACCCTGCCAGCCCGTCCAGGCCGCAGAGGTTTCCTCGGAGGGCCCTGCCGCCAACCAGCGCGCCGCGAACTCGTCGGGCGCAATCGGACGGCCGACCAGATAGCCCTGCAGCAGATCGCAGCCCATCCTTGGAAGCAACTCGCGCTGGTCTTCGTTCTCGACGCCCTCGGCCACCACGGTCAGATGCATCACCTTGGCCATCGAGATGATCAGCTCGACGATCTCGCGCTGGCGCGTCTCGGTGCACAGGCTGCGGGTGAACACCCGATCCAGCTTGAGGATGTCCGCGGGCACCTGGGTCAGATGTACCAGCGACGAGAATCCCGTGCCGAAGTCGTCGAGAGCGATCCGCACGCCGAGCGCGCGCAGCCGGACAAGATTCTCGCGGACGGTCGGCGACTCGCTTGCTGCCATCGACTCCAGAATTTCGAGCTCCAACCTGTCCGGCTGCAGCCGGTACTGGTCCAGCGCCGCCTGCACGCGCGCAAGCACCGGGGTGCGCTCGAACTGCAGCGGTGAGAAGTTGATGGACACCGGAAACGGCGGATAGCCCTGCTGATCCCAGGCATGCATCTGCGCGCAGGCCTGGTCGAGCACCCACTCACCCAGCCAGATGCTCAGGCCCATCTCGTCGAGCAGGTGCACGAAGACGCCCGGCGAAACCAGACCACGCTTCGGCGACTGCCATCGCAGCAGCGCCTCGGCGCCGGCCAGCCGACCGCTGCGGGCGTCGACCTTGGGCTGGTAGTGGAGCAGCAGCTCGCGGCGCTGGATCGCGTCGCGCAGATCCTGGGTCAGCTCGAAGCGATCACGGGTCAGCTCACTGATGTTGCTGGTGAAGAAGCAGTAGCCCCCGGGTGCACGGCGCTTCGACTCGTACATCGCGGCATCCGCCATCTTCAGCAGCTCTTCGTGGCTCGATGCGTTGTCGGGATACAGCGCGATGCCGATGCTGGCGGGCGAGACGAGGTGCTGCTCGCCGAGCTGGAAGGGCTCGGCCAAGGCCTCGTTGAGGGCGCGCGCGATGCGATCGACCGTGGCGTAGGCCGTATCGCGCGCAAGGTCCGGAATCAGCACCACGAACTCGTCGCCGCCCATGCGCGCCACCGTGTCGCCCTGGCGCATCCGCTGGCGCAACCGGGCGCCGTACTCGACCAGCAGGATGTCGCCCTGGGTGTGTCCCAGCGAATCGTTGACCTGCTTGAAGCCATCGAGATCGATGAACAGCAGGGCGACGCTGGTTTCCGTGCGATCGGCGTGGACGATGGCCTGCTCGGTGCGATCGCGCAGCAACAGGCGATTGGGCAGCTGGGTCAACGCGTCGAAGTGGGCCTGGTCGTAGAGCATCTGCTCACGGGCGATGTTCGCTGCCGCGATCGACAGGCGATCGGCCAGACTGCGCCCGGACTGGGCGATCTCGTCGAGGTTTTGCGGCGGCGTCGCGTATGCGAGCAGTAGCAGGCTGTCGAGGCGACTCTTCAGATGCGCGGGGAACACCAGCAGCTGGGCGACGGGCCGGCGGAACAACGCATCAAGCATCGCCTGCGGCAGCGTTCCGGGCGGCATCACCCGAACACCCTCGCTTTCCGGAAACTCCGGCAGATCCGAGACCCGCACGACGGTTTCCCCGCAGAGCGCCTCGCCCTTTCCTTCAGCAAGCTCGCTGAAGAGCTTGCCTTCGCCATCTGCGTTGAAGACCACCAGCCCCACGCCATCGCAGGGAACCGCCCGGTGGATGTCGCGGAGCAGGGTGGAGATCAGCGCCAGCCGCTCCGACGAACCCAGGATCACGCGATCGAGCTCGGACAGCAGGCCGAGCATGTGGAATCGCTGCGCCAGTCGCTCCGCCATCTGGTCGAAGGCCCGACCGAGCTGAGCGAACTCGTCCTTGCCCGAGATGTTGGCCCGCGCTTGCAGATCTCCCGCGGACAGACGGCGGGTACTGTCCTGCAGCCGCTCGAGGGGTTGCATCTGACGTCGGATCTGACCGATCGCAAGCCCGGCCGCCAACGCGCAGGCCAGCAGCACGGCGGCGACGAAGGCTTCGCGGTAGCGCGACAGATCCTGCAGCGCTTCGGCCTTGGGCGTCGCCACCATGACGATGAAGCCCGGGCTGTTCAGGGTTGGCAGACAGCGGGCGCGCCAGAAGCCCAGCAGATAGTCCACCTCCCCGATCCGCCACTCGCTGATGATCGTGTTCTGCCCGCGTTGGGTCTCAGGCAGGACGCCCCCATCGATCATCGACAGGTCGGGCGAGCAGTGCAGCAGTTCGCGCTCGGCGTTGAAAACACAGAATCGCTCGGGCGCGGAGTCGTTGTTCCAGAAGTCGTCTGCCGCCAGCCGGGCCACCCGTACGCCCTGCCCGTCGGGCAGCATGCTCAGCAGCTCGGGCGCCGATCCGGCGGGCATGCGGGACGGATCCCTGCCGTGCACCTTCTGGCCAGAACAGGCGCGCTGGCACCTCGCGCCCGCGTGCAGCGTCAAACCAGCTGAACAAGACCACCCGGTAGCTGGATGGTGTGGGCTCGCTGTACTCCGCGGCGCCACCGCCGAAGTTGGCGTGGGCAAAAAGCCAGACCGGAGACGCGGCGAGCAGTGCACACAGCAACGTGAGTGCGGGGCTGATCCACCGCTGCCGCAGTGTCGAGAGAGGGGAAGGACGTTGCATCGCGGAGGCATTCGGTCGACAAGGGCAGGGAGGGGCCGCGGCGCGGGCGCGTGCTGGGTGTTGCCATCGAGGTGTCGGCGCGCCAACGATGTGGTGCCGCCGCCTTCACGGCGAGTCGCTTCAGCGAAGCTTCTTGGGACGTCCGGTAGGCAACGGGCGCAGCGCAGCCAGCGCCGAGCGCAGCTGTGCGTCGTCCAACGCGGCCAGCTGCTGCAGGCCCGCCCGGAGCAGCTCGCTCTTCTTGGTGGGGCGCTTGAACTCCAACGCGCGTGCTTTCAGCGTGGCGATCAACGCGAATTCGTCGCGCGGCATGGTGAAGCTGTCGCGGACCAGCTTCACGCGGGGAGTCGCCATCGCGTCAGTCCCGAGTGGCTGCGCTTCGGCTTTTCCGGCCTTGCCGTTCGCTTTGGCCTTGCGCTGCTTCTTGCTGGCGTCGCTGCCTTCCGCCTTCACACGCGGCTTGGATTTCTTCGGCGCATCAAGCTTGTCGGGATTCTTCATGTGGGTGTCCGTGGCTAACGATGTAAACAGTTTACATTGTTTATTCACCACCGGAAGCCCCCGCGCGGGTTGTCACTTTTCGTCGCGGTGGGCGCTTGTTAAGGTGCAGCCGGCACTGGTGACGGCAGCACAGCCAAGATGCGGCCAGCGGACTTCGGCGAGCTTCGTGAACGCGGCTGGACGTGCTTGCCCCGGCTGGCGTGTCGGCCCGACAACGCGCCCCTGCTCGCCGTTGCGCGCGCCCTCGGAACGGTCTCGCTGCGAGCGCTGCCGCATCGGTCCGGGCTGGTGGAGTCCGAAGGTGTGCAGCGGGTCGCCGCGCTTGCCTCGCCGCCCGCCGACCAGTTTGGCAAGCCCCTGTTGTCCGGGCACCACGCGGCGTTTCCGCTGCACAGCGACGAGGCTTTCGCGATACGGCCTTGCCGCTACGTGCTGCTGCATTGCTGGAGCGCGGATCCCGAGGGCGGCGGACAGTCCCTTCTGGCGAGGCGGGAACGCATCGAGGCGCTGGCCGATGCGGCCATCCTCAACGGCCTGCTTTCCCTGCGGCTCGATTACCCGTGTGGGCCGTCGAGCACCTTGTCTGCGGGGCTGATGCGCTACAACCGCCTTGAAGTCGAAGGGCATGGGCAGCGGCGCCAAGGTCGGCTGGAGGCGCAAACGCAGGAATGGCTCGACCGCTTTGATGCCACCTTTGCCGTGGCCGCGGAGTCCGTGACGCTGGCGCCAGGAGACCTGCTGATCGTCGACAACCACCGCACGCTGCATGGACGCACCGCGTTCGCCGCGGGCTCGCCGCGACTACTCAAGCGCGTGCGGGTCGATGCCGCTGGGTGAGTCATGCGGATTGCCAACCATTTGACCCGTTGTTGCCGGCACCGCTGACCAGCTCCACCAACGAAACTGCCCACGGTCGGTAAGCCGTGCACAGGACCCCCACCACGATGACCAGCAACAATCGACCCCAAGTCGCCGTTCGACCGCCCATGGGGCGTAGTTGAACCTGACGCCATACTTGATTCGGTTGAATTTCTTGACCGACCGCGCCAATGGCAATCGGTACAGGCGCTGTCGAAGTTTGGCTGTCCGTTTTTTTAGCCGGTCCGTGCTCGAACCGATTTCCACGTCCTGAGCAAGAGCATCAGGAGTGGCGCGCACATCAGCCCCGCCAGCGCCAGTAGTCCGAGGTAGAACGGTTTCTCCGACGGCGGAAGCGTGCGTCCGTCGCCGACGACGCGCATCTGCAGATCGGCCGCGCCAGCGGCCGCGGCGGGATCGGGTGCGAAGACGATCCGCACCGAGGAGCCGACCGGCGCCTCGTCCGCTTGCGTGTAGAAGCCGAGTGTGGAGCGGTAGAGAACGCCTTCGTGGGTCCAAGCGCCGGTGGCCCGGAAGCACGGAAACTCTCGATTCGCGCGACGGTTGCTGTAGAAGCAGGTGTCGGCGTCGAGTGCGACGACGCGGGCCTCGGCGCGCACGCCCTCACGCAACAACGCTTCGCTCCGGTGCATCTGAGGCCAGACGAACCAGGCCAACGTCGCACCAGCCAATGCGAAGATCGCCGCGGCCGTCACCCGTCCAAATGTGTCGTGCCGGCCCATGACGCCTCAAAGGATAGAAAATCCAAAGCCACTTTTTTCGCACTGCGCGTGGCAGCCCTACGCGCCTACACTCCACGAGACAGTGACGCAGCACGTTATCTCTCATTCTAGGGCGGCTTTGTTCGGAGACTCCCATGCCAAAGCCGTTGCGGGTTCGCCCGCCAGAAACATCTTCCG
>NZ_JBILJQ010000134.1:0-6598 GCF_044377145.1 Aquimonas sp. | reverse complement strand
CTGCCAACCCGGACAGTGCCCAGGCGGCGCGCGACGTGTCGGTGAGCCTGGAGCGATTGGGCGACTTTCTGTCCAGCCGCGGCCAGGCTGGGGACGCCGAGCAGGCCTTGGGGTATTGCCAGCGCAGTCTTGAGGTCCGCGAACGCTTGGCGGCTGCCAATCCGGACAGTGCCCAGGCGGCGCGCGACGTGTCGGTGAGCCTGGAGCGATTGGGCGACTTTCTGTCCAGCCGCGGCCAGGCGGGGGACGCCGAGCAGGCCTTGGGGCATTACCAGCGCAGGCTTGAAATCGCTGAACGCTTAGCGGCTGCCAACCCGGACAGTGCCCAGGTGGCGCACGATTTGAAGGTGTCGATCGAACGAGTCGCAGGGATGAAGTCACAGCAGCGCGATGCGGCAGGCGCGCTGGTCGAGCAGGAGCGTGCGCTGGGCATCGCGCGCCGGCTCTACGAAAACACAAAGTCCTACGAAATGGGCCGGACGCTGGCCATCTCCTTAGTGCTAACCGGGCAATACGCCGGCGCTGCGGGCGATCAGGCCCAAGCCCAGCGGCATTTGCTGGAGGCTTTCACCCTCCTCGACACCTACGTGCGTCAAGGCACGCAACTCGACGCCCAGATGCGCCAACTCCACGCCCAACTCGCCTCGTTCTTCACCAGTCCAGCCAGCAAACCCTGATCTGGATACCAACCATGTCGTACTGGCGCAGTGTCGGATCCCGGACGAATGCACCCTGCGCAATCGGTCAGCGCCGCTGCTCGGGAGAGAAGTCTTGGTAGGCCCGCTGACCCAGCTTTCCGCCCCGAGGGCTGCATGAACATTCGCCTGCACAAGAACGCCCGAACCACGCCTGCCACGCGCCGCGAGATCCAACACGCGAGCGGCAGCGGCTATGAGCTGGCTGAGCGCTTCGGCGGCGCACTGATTGCCCATGTGCCGGTGCGGTCAACCCTTTCTGACCAGGCGCGTTGAGCCCCGGCAACTTCAACGTGTGCGGACCATGCCTGCCTACACAGTTCTGCTGCGCTGCCTGTCCGCCGCGCTCACCGCTGCGCTGATCGCCTCGCCCAATAGCCAGGCCGCAACGCCGCAGGCGGGCAGCCCAGACTTCAGTCATATCCAGGCACTCATGCAGCAGGCGGTCGACGCCGTGCCGCTGTCGGGGGCAACGCTGCTGCTGGCGAAGGACGAGACCGAAGTGCTGGCGCTGTACTTCGGCACGCACACGCCCAGCACCCGACTCTCGATTGCGTCGGCCAGCAAATGGCTTTCCGCCGCCACGGTCGCATCGCTGGTCGACTCCGGCGAACTCGACTGGAACACGACGCTGGGCAGCCTGCTGCCCAACGCGCCCGTGGACAAACGGCCGATCACCCTGCGCCAGCTGTTTTCGCACACCTCGGGCATTCCCGCCCGCGACCTCGGCTGCCTGCGCGACCAGAGCATCAGCCTCGCCCAATGCGCCGAGCAGATTCTGGCGGCACCCCTGATCGCCGCGCCCGGCACCTGCTTTTCGTACGGCGGCAACTCGATGCAGGTCGCCGGACGCATGGCTGAACTCGCCAGCGGCCTTTCCTGGGATGCCCTGTTCCGCACTCGCATCGCCCAGCCGCTGGGCCTGAGTGACACCGACTACGCCGTCGGCAGCACAAGCCCGGGCTATGTCGACGTCCCCAACCCGCACATCGGCGGCGGCGCCCGCAGCAGCGCGCGCGATCTGATCAGGATCGCCCAGCTCTACCTGCAGGACGGCCGCTATGAAGGCGTGCAGGTGCTGCAGCCAGCCACGGTCGACTTCATGCGCGATGACCAGACCGGCGGCGCGCCCTACATCAACAACCCCGATCCGCGCAGCTACGGCTATGGCATCGGCACCTGGCGCAATCGCCTGGATGGTCAAGGCGCGATCTTCGAAGCCTCCAGCGCCGGCGCTGGAGGCACCTGGCCGTGGCTGGACACACACGCCGGCGTGGCCGGCGTGTTCTTTGTCGACAGCAGCCTCGTCAGCGTCCAGCCCTATGTGCGTAGGCTGACCCCGGCCGTGCGCACGGCGCTGGGCGAGAATGCACCGCTGTTCAGCGACGGCATCGAAGGCGCGGCGATGCGCCAGGGCTGCGGCTGACTCGGCGCCCTGCCGCGCACCTGATTCGAGCGAACGCCAGGACGCGCGCGGAGCGGGCGGAACCCGTCGATCGCCGTGCAGCGCAATCGCAGCGGCCCCGCCGCGATCGATCGGCTGCAGGACATCCGCGCGCGCAGGCAAGGCGCGCGGACGCGACACCAGGTTCATCCAGCGCAAGACTGTCGCACTCCGCAGCAGACCTGGGATTGGCTGACGCTGGACACGGCTGGCCTGCGTCGGCTGGCGCACAGACACACGACCGCGGCGGCACGCATCCTCGGGTTCTATGCATCACGAGGTGTGCGCCATGACGATGATGAGAGCAGCGGTGTTCGTGGAACGCGGACGCATCGAACTGGCCGACAAGGCCATCCCCGACATCGGCCCCAACGACGCGTTGATCAGGATCACCACGACGACCCTGTGCGGCACCGACATCCATATCCTGAAGGGCGAGTATCCGGTCGCGACGGGGCTCACCGTCGGCCACGAGCCGGTGGGCGTGATCGAGAAGCTCGGCAGCGCGGTGACGGGTTATGTCGAAGGCCAGCGCGTCATCGCCGGCGCGATCTGCCCCGACTTCAATTCCTATGCAGCACAGGACGGCGTGCCCTCGCAGGACGGCAGCTATCTGATCGCCAGCGGCGGCTGCGCGGCGCACGGCTACAAGGCCACCGCGGGCTGGCGCTTCGGCAACCTCATCGATGGCGCGCAGGCGGAGTATCTGCGCGTGCCTGATGCGCAGGGCAATCTCGCGCCGATCCCTGACGGCCTCAGCGACGAACAGGTGCTGATGTGCCCCGACATCATGTCGACCGGCTTCAAGGGCGCCGAGAACGCGGACATCCGCATCGGTGATGTAGTAGTGGTGTTCGCGCAGGGTCCGATCGGTCTGTGTGCGACCGCCGGCGCGCGCCTGCGCGGCGCCTCGACCATCATCGCCATCGACGGTAACGACCACCGCCTCGCCATCGCCAAGCGCATGGGCGCCGACGTCACCCTCAACTTCACGACCTGCGACGTGGTGGACGAGGTGATGAAGCTCACCGGCGGCCGCGGCGCCGATGCCGCGATCGAAGCGCTGGGCACGCAAGGGACGTTCACCTCCGCCCTGCGCGTGCTCAAGCCCGGCGGGCGGCTGTCGAGCCTCGGGGTGTACTCGGAGGACCTGGTGATCCCGCTGGACGCGTTCGCCGCCGGCCTCGGCGACCATCGCATTACCACCGCACTCTGCCCCGGCGGCAAGGAGCGCATGCGCCGGCTGATGGCGGTGGTCGAATCCGGTCGCGCTGACTTCGGCGCACTGGTGACCCATCGCTTCGCGCT
Organism: Aquimonas sp.; assembly: GCF_044377145.1. Lineage (NCBI taxonomy): Bacteria > Pseudomonadati > Pseudomonadota > Gammaproteobacteria > Lysobacterales > Lysobacteraceae > Aquimonas > Aquimonas sp. The sequence continues at coordinate 3,151 of NZ_JBILJQ010000134.1, read as the reverse complement.
GAACGACATCGTCGCCGCCTACGAGCTGTTCTCGCACCAGCGCGACGGTGTACTCAAGGTGGCGATCACGCCGCACTGAGCGCGCGACCGGCAATGCGCCTGCAGCTTTGCATGCGCTGCGGCGACCTGGTCACGAACTCCCCACCTGCAGGCGCCCATGACGCTCGATGCCCGCCACACGGTCACCATTCTGATCCTCACCAGCATCGGCTTGACCGCGCTCGACATTCCGCCTGAGAGCCGCCTGACTACGGCCGGCCTCAGCCTTGCCAGCGGCGTCGCCGCGCTGAGTCTGATGGCGTGTTCCGCTCTGCTCGGCTCGCGCTGGCGCTGGCTCGAGGACATGTTCGGCGGGCTCGATCGGGTCTACCGCGTACACAAATGGCTGGGCGTCTGGGCGCTTGTGCTCGCCAGCGTGCATCTGGCGTTCAAGGCGGGCGCGCCCGGCTGGGACGTCGCAGCGATCCTGCCGTTGCCCGCCGGCACCACGCGCCTGCTGCGGCAGCTCGCCTTTCTCGGCCTGATGCTGACCCTGCTGCTCGCACTGAACCGCGCGATCCCCTATGCCACGTGGCGCTGGTGGCACCGGCTCTCAGGGCCGATCCTTCTGATCGTGGTCGTTCACTGGCTGAGCATCCGCTCGCCGATCGACCTGCTCAGCCCTGCCGGTGTGTGGCTGGCGACATTGTCCACGCTCGGCGTGGCCGGCGCCGCCTGGAAACTGTTGCTGTACCCCTGGTTGTCTTCGCACGCCGGCTACCGGATCGTCGCGGTCACGCCGGGGCCGGGCGCAGTACGTCTTGAACTGCTGCCAACCGGCAAGCCGCTCCAGTTCGAGCCCGGGCAGTTCGGCTTTCTCGGGCTGCAGGTCGAGGGCCTGCGCGCGCCGCATCCGTTCACGCTGGCAGGAGCCCCCGACGCCGCCGGCCGCGTGGTGTTCATGATCCGCGCGCTGGGCGAGCACACGCGCCGGCTGGTGGATCGGGCGGCCGTCGGAATGCACGCCGTGGTGCACGGGCCGTTCGGTCGATTCAAGCGGCGCGCGGATTCGACGGGCGAAATCTAGATCGCCGGCGGGGTGGGGATCTCGCCCTTCCTCGCCTGGCTCGACGACCCGCACGCGATCGGCTTGGAGCGCGTCCAGCTGTTCTACTTCTACACGCCCGGCCGCGGCTTTCCCGAGCCCGACGCGCTCGCAAAGCTTGCCGGAGAACGCAAGGTGGTGCTGCATTGCCAGAGCGCTGGCCCGGCCGACCCCGCCTTCATCCGCGCGCTCGAAGCCTGCGTTCGCCGTATTGGCGCAGAGCAGGTCGACGTCGATATCTGCGGCCCGGCGGGCCTGCTGCAGGCCTGCCGCAAAGCCCTGCACGCCTGCGGCGTAGGCGAGGCACGCATCCGCCACGAGCTGTTCGAGTTTCGCTGAGACGCTTGCGAACATCAGGCCCCGTGCGCCTGAAGCGGCCTTCGCCGACGCTCTCAAGCAGCCAGTTGCGATGCGTGCTGGCGTGGAGTGTCGTTCGGACCCTTGTCGCATCGCGCCTCGACGGGCCGTAACCGGGTAGTCACATCAGAGTGACGTACCGGACAGCCAACTTGAAAAGCGCCGCCATTGCCGCGAATCGCAACGTGACCGGAGAAGCTCGGAACACGCCTACCCCTGACGCATCCGCGCACCGCGAACACATGCCGGCTGTCCTTGGCTCGCCTGCTACAGGTCGCGCACATGCTGCGCTTGATCTGCGGGTTGGCCAGTCAGGGCCTCCCGCAGCCAGCGCCCCTTCGCGGTTGCTCAATGTCGCGGGCAGAGCGGCTTTTCTGGCCCTCGCGGTAGTGGCGTTCGCGAGCACGGCGGCGGCGAAGGAGCAGCAGGGTACAGCCAAGGGTGAGTCGTTCACTTGGCCGGGCGCTACGTCGCCCTGCAACACCACGCTGCAAGCCTGCATCAACGGCGTGCCGGACAACAGCGAGATATTGGTGACCACTTCGTCGCCGATAGCCGAGGAGATCTTCATCAATCGCAGCATCCGGCTGCTGGCGGCGCGCAACGTCTCACCGCGGTTCGCCGCGGGTCGCGGAATCACCGGCAACTTCTTCGGCGAGACCCCTTGGCTTATCACGCTGCGCGGTTTTCGACTGACCGATGCCGGCATTCTGTTGTTCTATGCCGGTAAGGCGACGGCAACCATGGAGGTCGCCGATATGGAGCTTGAGTCGAGCAACAGCTCCAGCATTAAGCGTATCGCCGTCTTCGCCCTCAGCGGTAGTAGCAATTCAGTGCTGGTGCGCAACAACCGGCTGCGGGGGGTCGCGGCGCCCTCGATGTCTGATGCCTTGATCACGGTCGAGTTCGAGGGCGGCACCGGGACCCACACCGCCGATGTTTCCTGGAACGAGATCACCGGGCGTGGCGTGTCCGGGGGCTGGGCGATTCTGGCGAGTGCGGTCCGAGCGGCCACCGCCGAGTTCCGCGTCCAGGGAAACACCGTCCGCGGTGAGTTCCAGCGCGCCGGAATCATGGTGTCTGAAGGACGATCCGGCACCGCCTCGACCGTCACCGCGCGCGTCCTATCCAATACGGTGATCGGCGAAGGGGGTCTCTCGGGCGGTATATCGAGCTTGGTCAACCAGGGTTCGACCAACGCCCAGATCATCAACAACACCGTGGTCCGCTCCAATGGCATCTCGCTGTCGCGTTGGACAGGTTCGGCCACCGGCACCACCAGCGGCGTGATCTTCAACAATCTCATCGTCGCCAACAGCCGCGGTTTGCAGAACGTGGCGCCGAGCGGCACCGCGAACAACGACTACAACTTGCTGCGCAACAATGCGAGTGCGGGTGCACACACGCCCGGCGCCAACGATGTCAATGCCGATCCGCTGTTGCGCTCGCTCGATGCGCCGCGCCTGGGAGCGGGCAGCCCCGCGATCGACGCCGGCAACTCGTTCGCGCTGATCGGCGGCGGCACGCTGCCACTGGTCGACGCCGATGGTTTGCGGCGCCTTGTCGGCGGCAGCGGCGGGTCGGCCGGAACGTGTCAACCCTTTCCCAACACTCGGCGACGTTTTTTCTAACTAACCACCTCCGGCAGATCGAGCTCAACGGGTGTGGATCTGGCCTTGAGCGCGCCGGGTGTGCTGAGCAGCTCAGCTG
>NZ_JBILJQ010000133.1:0-6599 GCF_044377145.1 Aquimonas sp. | reverse complement strand
GGCCATCGAGGCCGTCGAGCAGGCCGGCGATGAAAACCGCAATGGCCGCGTTGGTGAAGTCGCCATTGCTCGCGGCGATGATTGCGTAGAAACCTGCAAACAGACCGCCGGTGGTAAGCAGATTCGGCAGCAGATAGATGCTGCGCCGCGGCGGCGGGCGCTGGATGTCGGCGCTGGGGCCGGGCTCGGTGGCGGTCATGGGCAGGGCTCGCAAGACGGGGCGCGGCAGCAGTGCCGGCCGGAACCGCCAGAGTGTACTTGAGCGGCCCGCCGGGTTCGTCCGTCGGCTGCGCCTTGTCAAGGCTGGGCGCGGGTGCTACCAAGGGCGCCTGTCTATTCTGCGGATTCCTCCCATGAGCCACCTCGCCGCCCTTGTCCGTCCGTTTGCCCTGCTGTTGCTGTGTTCGCTGGCGGCCAACGCCGATGCCACCGAGGTTTACCGCTGGAAGGATGCCAACGGCGTGACCCACTACGGCGAGCGCCCGCCCGAGGGTACCGAGGCCGAAGAAGTCACGATTCGCAAAGCGCCGCCGGTGACGCCCGCGGAGGCGGTCACAGCGACCGACGAACCCGCCGAGCCGGTGGACGAGAGCAACATGAGCGCGGACGAGCGTGCCGAAGTCGCTCGCCAGCGCGCCATCGAAGCCGCCGCGGAAGCGCGCCGTCAGGCTCGCGAGGTCGCCTGTGCACGGGCGCGCCAGAACCTGCAGGTGCTGCGCCAGAACAACTACGTCAGCCTGCGCGACGGTGACACCACCCGCACCCTGGATGCCGCCGAGCGCGATCAGCAGATCGCCGAGAACGAGGCCGCCGAGACCACCCATTGCTCGCCCGAGACCGAACCCAGCAACTGATCAGAGCCCGCAGCCGCGGGTGTGTCCGGCCGGCGCTGCCGCTACAATCGGCGCCCCCTCGCTTGCTGCCGGATAGCCCATGCGCCTGTCGCACTTCCCGATCACCACCGCCAAGGAAACTCCGGCCGACGCCGAGATCGTCAGCCATCAGCTGATGCTGCGGGCCGGCATGGTGCGCAAGCTGGGCGCCGGTTTGTACACCTGGACGCCGATCGGCCTGCGTGTGCTGCGCAAGGTTGAGGCCGTGGTGCGCGAGGAAATGAACCGCGCCGGTGCAGTTGAAGTGCTGATGCCCTCTATCCAGCCGCGCGAGCTGTGGGAAGAGACCGGCCGCTGGGAAAAATTCGGCGGCCAGCTGCTGAAGATCAAGGACCGCAAGGAAGCCGAGTACTGTTACGGCCCGACCCACGAGGAAGTCATCACCGACTACGCTCGCGCTGAACTGTCGAGCTACAAGCAGCTGCCGCGCAACTACTACCAGATCCAGACCAAGTTCCGCGACGAGATCCGCCCGCGCTTCGGCGTGATGCGCGCGCGCGAGTTCCTGATGAAGGACGCCTACTCCTTCCATGTCACTCCCGAGTGCCTGGAGCGCGAGTACTGGAACATGTTCCGTGCCTACGAGCAGATCTTCACCCGTCTCGGCCTGAACTTCCGCGCCGTGATGGCCGATTCCGGCGCGATCGGCGGTAACGCCTCGCAGGAGTTCCACGTGCTGGCGGACGCTGGCGAGGATCTGCTCGCCTACTCCGACGGCAGCGACTACGCCGCAAATGTGGAGAAAGCCGAAGCGCTGGCGCCGGCCGGGCCGCGCCCGGCTGCAACTGAGGCGATGAGCAAGGTCAGCACGCCGACCCAGAAAACCTGCGAAGACGTCGCTGCGCTGCTGGGTCTGCCCCTGCAGCGCACGGTCAAATCGGTTGCCGTGGTCGGCGAGCAGGGCTTCGTGCTGGTGCTGCTGCGCGGCGATCACAGCGTGAATGAGATCAAGCTCAGCAAGCTACCGGGCCTGGCCGATTACCGGCTGGCCACCGAGGCCGAAATCAAGGCCACGCTGGGCGCCGACCCCGGCTTTCTCGGCCCGATCGGTGGCGTGAAGCCGTTCGAGCTCGTTGTCGACCGCGAGGTCGCGGTGCTGGCCGATTTCGTCTGCGGCGCCAACGAAAACGGCTTCCATCTGCGCGGAGTGAATTTTGGCCGCGACCTGCCCGAGCCCGCACGCGTGGCTGATGTGCGCAGCGTGGTGGCTGGCGACCGTGCCCCGGACGACAGCGGCGAGCTCAAGCTGGCCCGCGGCATCGAAGTCGGCCATGTGTTCCAGCTCGGCCAGAAATACGCCGAGGCCATGAGCGCGACGGTGCTGGACGAGCAGGGCAAGACCCGCACCATGTACATGGGCTGCTACGGCATCGGCGTCAGCCGCATCGTCGCCGCCGCCATCGAGCAGAATTTCGACGCCAACGGCATCGTCTGGCCGGAACCGATGGCTCCGTTCCAGGTGGCCGTCTGCATCATCAACCCGAAGAACGACCCCAAGGTCGCCGAAGCCGCCGAAGCCCTGTACTTGAAGCTGCTGACCGAGGACATCGAAGCCGTCCTCGACGACCGCGGCCTGCGCCCCGGCGTGATGTTCTCCGACATCGAACTGATCGGCATCCCGCACCGGGTGGTGGTGTCCGAGCGCGGGCTCAGCGCGGGCACCTACGAATACCGCGCGCGCCGGGCCAGCGAAAGCGAGAACCTGGATGAGGCTGCGTTGATGGAGCGCTTGATCGAGTCAGACTCGGCGATTTGAGCAACAAGGCATGGGGCCCTTGCGGGGGGCGTGGCCGTCGACAGTTCCCGGACATTACGCTGCGTCTTCAGCGTGCCCGCGATCGACGTGGGCGCGATCAACGCGTCCGCCGGGTGCGAAGCGAAGCCCGCGCAAACACCGCGAATGTCATGTCAGTGATTCTGGGCGGGTGCGACATCGCAAGCGGCCTCGGGGCCGCGAAGCCAAGGCGAGGACGCACAACTTGGGAGCTGCAGGGCTGGGGTGATGTCGGGTGCATGGCTTTCGGCGCGGACGGTGTCGAAGGCCCGTTGTGCGTCGAGAAGAGAACGGCTCGCGTTGTGCCGCGCCTCGACGCGCTCGGTCTCCTGGAGGTGTCGCAGATCCGCATGCGCGATGGCGAAGAGTGGCGGTCCCGAGTCGCGGTGAAGCGTGTGAAGCAAGCGTTCTGGGCGAGAGTCGGGCTCATCCACGGGTTCTTCGCCGTACTGAAAGCGCGCAAGCGCTGCGGAGGGCAGTCCTCGTGGCGGAAAGCTCGGTCAGAAGGCCCGGCAAGACCTCGCGTCCGACCAGCAGCGCTGACCGATTGTGCAGGATGTATTCGTCCGGGACCCTGCAGTTAGTCTTCATCGGACGCGGCTCCGATTTCTTCACCTTTGCTGTATTGGATGATCCGATCGACAGAGCCATCCGGGCGATAGAAGGTGAAGGCCCCATGGCGCTTGCCGCTCTCATACCTGCCCTCGATTGCCAGTCCGTGATCAGACCACACGCGGAACTCGCCATGCAGTTGTCCGCAGGAGCGGTAGAAGCCTCGCCAATCACCGGCGTCGTAGGCGCCAGCCTCAGCGCTTAGGTCGGGATGGCAGTCCAGCTCGGGCCCAAGTTCGGAGCGAAGTTGCCCTGGCTGCGGGTCAAACTCATTGAATGCGGCAACACCGACCACAATCAACAGGGTTGTTGCAAGAATCGCCCACGCGAGAACTACACGTTGCAACATGGAGACTAACGCCTGAGTTAAGCCGCGCCGCGAAGCGGCCTCGGCTTTGACGAATTGTTGAACGAAGCCGCTACGCGGCAGATTGATCCACCCTCGACTCGCGCACCCGGTCGGTGCGTGCGCCGTCTGGCGGTTTTTGCGCTGCGAGGGTATCGCTGTGAACGCATCCGATCAATCCGAACCCGCATCCAACTCTTCGTCGACCGACTTCCACACCGAAATGCAGCGCGCGCTGCGGCGTCAAGGCTTGAGCGAGGTCACGCGCGCGCGCTACGCGCGGACTGTGCGGCGGCTGGGGGCGAGAACCTGCCCTTTCGCTACCGCGGACGCGATGACCGCCGAACTGCGCACCCGCAGCCTGCCCGGCGCCGACTTCCAGTGGCTGCTGCTCGCGCACGTGCTGCCGCGCGGATTCCCGTGCTGTCGCAGCTACGGCCTGCTGCATCACCGACGCAACGTTCTGCTGCAGCGTGTGCAACTGATGCTGCGTGTCGTGCTGCCACCGGCCGCGTCGCGATCACGCAGAGCGCTGCTATGTCGGAACCGCGGGCAGCCGATGCGGATTCGGCCTGCCGCTCCGCCACGGCCTTGCATCGAAAGCGTCCAAACGCCCACGCCTGCAGAGGCTCACGGCACGGTGTAGATCACCGGCCGACGCAGGCAGCGAAACCGCGCGGTGACGCGCGTGGAAGCAACTCGCGCCGAATGCGCGGGGTAGACGGGAAAGTCGTCGAGTTGCCGGGGAGAAACACCGCCCCACTCGCGGGAATGAGGCTTGAGGACCGTGAAGTCACCCCGTCCGCATCGCAATCGGCATCGCACCGGCCAGAGCCTGAGGATCTCTTTCCATAACAAAGGTCGAAGACCGCCACCGGGCTTGTTCAACCACCGGATCAAATCGCGGCTGCGCGCGGTCTATCCTCATACGTTGGGGGGACAACTCAGAGCGCGCGATTCATGTCGATGTCGAACCCTGCTGCCTTCATCTCGCGAGCCAATCGAAACTTCCATGCACCGGCTTCATCGAGTGGCACAAAAAGAACACCTGAGTAGTCTGATGGGATCTCAACGCCCTCCCGATACAGGGCGCACACGCGATTCCGGCCAAGTCGACCGATAAAGTACCCGAGCTCAAACAAGACGTTTTGACGTGCTCTGGGGCGATAGTCGTCAACATTCGAGGCTATCGTTCCACCCCGATCATCTGCGGTGAGCAGCACAACGGCAAACGGAACGTCAGAGTGATCAACAAACTTTTCAATGATTGTTCGGCCTTGATCCGGCTGCTCATGGAGAATGAGCGGCGAGATGCCAAGCTTCTCAAGGAAGCGCGCGGTCCCTTCCAGTATGGCGGTGTCATGACCGTGGACAAGAAAGGCCTGGTTGCTATTTGGCCTGTGTCCGGGCTCTGAAACCTTGACTCTTGTGCTCGTCCCAGGCGGCGAATCAAGCGATATCTCGGTATCCAGAACTTCCGACAATCCTTCGAGGACAGTCAATTGCTTCTGTAGATTCGCAGCCCTCTGACGCTCCCAAAAGGCCTCACTTGCGTTAACCGGGAATGCCCCATAACGCCCGATGTCCATCACAGCGGAAAGGTTTGGTGATAGTGAACCGAAAGTTTTGGTCAAGTAGTCTCGTGCGACGGTGCACCAAGCTTGGTAGTCATCAGCCTTGACAGGCGGTGACCCCAGGAGATTATTGCCCTTATCAACCAGTTTTCCGATCAGAATCAGACCCTGCTCGGGCGTCACGGATGGCAAGACTTCGACTGATCGGGTTTTGTTGCTTCTATTTGCCATCAGAGCACCATAGGGATTGATTTTTCAGCCCAACGCGTGAGCTAAGTGGCCACATCAATCGCGAAGCGATTGGTTGGTCCGCTTGAGCGAATAGTTAGAATCAACTAGGCCGCTCGAACAGCAGATCAATACAGCCCCGGAAGAAGGGGTGCCGCGCGGAGAAACGTAATCAAAATGCACGGCGCCCCACCACTCGGAAGCCTTATGAGCTAGAAGGCGGACGCTACTGCGGCTTGGGCAGCCCGGAACGCGAAGACATTGGAGTCGTGGTTCGCGTCAGTGGAAATGCGACCGAGCTCTGAGGCCTGTCCCCATACAATCGTGGGTCGCTGAAAAGGTTTACCAGTGACGCTGAAACTCAGCTTCCCCGAAACGGTCCCGGTCTCTCGGCCGGGCAGTCTGTTACAGCCAGCGCCCCAGCCCTGTCGGGTGTACTCACCTTGGTAGGTGACAGTCATTCGCGCGGTATCGCCATCCAACTGCCCCGACACATCGACAATTCGAACGGTTGCCTCGAGGGTATCGCCGGGGCAATCCGTCTTGACCCCAAGAACGCGGGTCTCCCCGCGCCTATCTTCACTGGCGCTGCCTTGTCGCCCATCAATGCGGCCAGCCAAGTCTTCGACAGGACCCGCCAACACGCACTGAGTTCCAAGAACGCCGATCACCACGCAACAAAAAGCGATGCGATTCATTGTTGAATCCTTGTGATAGCACTGGAAAACGGACAAACGTCAGCTGACGCGCAAGGGGCACTCTTCAAGTTAGGTGGTGCAGGTCGCGCCCGGGCGCACCAGCGCGCAGAGTCTAACTCAATGTAGACGTCAAAGTGACGTCTGATCTGTAGTACAACTCGCGCGCCTGAGCGCCCGCCCTATGAAACTTCTTAACCAAATCAAAACCTTACGCCGATCCGATCCGATCCGTTCCGCTCCGCTCGCGCTGTCGCCTAATCTGGCCGTCCGCGCCCGAGCCGCATTGAGCCCCATGGCAAGCCACTGCAATCCGCAACCGGCAACCCGCTTCAAGTCCCGCACCCGCCACCCTACGTGTCAACCTCCTACCCAACAGTTGTTCTCGGTTTTTATAGATAACAATTGTGGGGCGGTTTGAGGAGGTTTCAGTGAGCAAGGCAGGCATCGAAGTGGAGACAGATCCGCAGCTTGAAC
>NZ_JBILJQ010000074.1:0-24344 GCF_044377145.1 Aquimonas sp. | reverse complement strand
CCATCAGCGATGCAGGCTTGTCGCGCGCACTCCATCAGGTCCTTGTCGCCCTTGGGGTCCAGGATGATGACGGTCTCGCCGCGGAAGACAGCTTGGGTGATCAGCGAGTCAAGAATTCTCGTTTTGCCCGCTCGTGTAGTGCCGGCGAGCAGCGTGTGGCCTGCGTTGTGGGCGATGGGCTGATAGATCGGCACAGGCTTGCCGAGCCCTTGCATCCAGCGCTGCCCCATCGTCGTGTCGTCATGCGGGGCGAGCCGCTCGGGGTCGCCTCTCACGATGGTGTGCACGAGCTGGCGCTGTGCCTGCGACCAGCTGAAGCCAAAGCCGAGGAAGATCGAGTCGGGTCTGGCCTTGCAGATCTTGCGCAGTTCTTCTCGCGTCATGAACTGGAGTGCCTGGCCGTTGAGCTGACGCTGGACGCGCAGCAGCTGCATGACCTTTGGGATCTGCCGAAGGAGCATCAGGAGGCATATGCCTGCAAACAGCAGGAACGGCGTGCTGGGGTAGTCCGCGACGTAGGCGGACACGCCCATCAGCGCAGCTGCAGAGGCCCAAGCAGCGATCGAGTAGATCTCGTAGATCGGACGGAATGGATTTTCCAGACTCAGCGCGGGATCGCTCATTCGAACACCGGCTCCACGTATTGGGGGTTCAATTCGACGTAGTTCGCGCCCGCCTCATCCTGCTTGACGAGCACGAGGGGATTGCGGGTGCTCGCCAGCAGAAGGCTGAAGTCCGGTTTCGAGAACTCTCGGCGGATGCGCGATTGGCCGAGCAGCTTGGTCAGCGCATCGCGGTAGCGCTTCACCTGCGCCTTGGGGGCCTCGATCGGTGGCGTGCGGTCGAGACCGGCGGTGCGCAGTTCGGCTCGCACCTGTGCCTTCAGATTCTCGAAGAACTCTGGCACTGCTGAGCGCGCAGGGGTGGTCATTTGCAGGGCCGTGATCTCCCCGGTACTGCGACGGATGGGAAGCTCACGCCCATCCAGATCGCCGGATTCGGCCCGCGGTTCGGGCAGATCAAGCAGCGGCAGGTGCTCACGCAAGATGGTCCAGGTGGGGGTCAGCTGTTCGACGAAGAGTGAGCCCTCGATTCGCCCATGCTCGGTCGAAATCGCGACGACCAGGCGTTGCGCTGCGGGATCCATCTCCAGCCAGCCTTCGGAGAAAAGCCGGTCGCGCAAGTCAACTGGATCCACGCCAAGGTCCGCGAAGGCGTGGGGAAAGGCAACGACGGTCCGACCCTCCACCAAGGCCGCATGGGTGTGCCAGCGCAGTTCGCCCGAAACAAAGCGCTCCATGATCGCGCGCACCCATCTTGCGCCGCCGTTCTTTTCCGGCACTTCCGCGATGGCTTGTCGGATCACGGCAAGCGCCCGGTCATGATCAGTCTCTAGAGGGCGTCCAGCGCCCGGCCGCGTGGCGGCGGCTCTGGGCGTTTGCGGCGTTGCGTCGCCCTGCCCTTCAGGCGGCGTGGTGTTCTCCACGGTGAACGCTGGCACCGCTCGTGCGTTCGTTGTGGTGAGAGGAGCCGCCGGCTCCTCAGTCGAGGTCGATGTCTGCATCCGCGCAGGGGTCAATGGAGCGGCCGCCGCGCGCGGTTGAGGTGGACTCGGTGGTGGAGGCGCCGGCTCAAGTGATGCAGAGACGGCCGCCGACGCAGCAGAGGGTGAGGGGGCTGCAGGTGTGGGCTGGGGTGATCCGGCCCGGACAAGCTCCGCCGGCATCGGCGGAACCGCTTCCTGTGCGCCCAGGATCTGCCCTGGGTGTGCGAAGCGCACCAGGTTGAGCTCCAGTACCGCGTCGCGGCCCTCAATCCGCACAGGCCACACCGCGCGCTTGTCCGGGCCGAGTTCCAGCATGTGCATACGCACCAGCAGATCGATGAGCTGGCCCGTCTCCGACGGGAAGCCTTTCAGGTGACCCCCTTGGCGCAGCCGGGCGATCGGCACGGTGAAGACATCTGGAATGGCGCCGAACAGTCCGGCCGCCGTGTGAAAGAGCGGCCCGGTCTTGGTGATGTTCCAGGTTCCGTCCTCGACCAGCTGGGTCATCGCGCGGGCGAGCATGCCGGCGTGTGTGCGCAGCGGTGACCCGCCTGAGGCCGCGATGCGGCGCGCCTGGTCCTCAAGATCGAAGTCAGCACTCGATCGATCAGCCTTGTGTGCGATCTCGGCGATCGGGTTGGTCTTGTCTTCGGGATTGGTGAAGGCGGTGACCAGCTTGTTGAGGATCTCGTGGCCACCTTCATCCGACAGGTAGTCCAAGAGGTCGGGCCCGACGATCTCGCGCAGCAGCACGGGGCCAAAGGCTATGTGGCGCATCGAGCGCGGCCCGGGCCGCCAGTAGATGTAGTAAGCAGAAATCTTGTGGCGAGCGAGCCAGGCCCACAGCGAGGCACCATGGCCGCTCCATTGGAGCTCGCCGGACTCATCGACGGCGTTGACGTCTACGACCACCTTGCCGAGGTCGTGCAGCAGCGCGGCGAACACCGCGGCGAGCCGCCACTTCGGATCGAGCGTCTTGCGGCGCTCTGCCAGCATGTCGAAGGCCCAGACGCGTCCCTCGCAGAGGCGCGCGGCAAAGAATGCGGCTTCCAGACCATGTCGGAGCATCCCTCCTCGCCCGCAGTGATGGTCAGCCTCGGAGGCCGGCAAGAGGTGGACGCGTTCGGCATAGCGCAGCAACACCGGCATCACCCACCGTGCAAACTCAGGGCGGGTGTAGCCGAGCGACTGCCGGAGCCTGTCGACCGTCTCCTGCTGGGTGTCGAGCAGAACCGCGGGCTCAATGGCTGGGATGGGTGGGCTGCGCTCCGGGTAGCGCGGAACAGGAGCATCTTCGAACGACGTGGGGGCGTCGATGTTGACTCCGTCGCGATTGAAGCTCTGCCGCGGCGGCTCCGAGAGCAACGCCTTCAAGCTGGGCGGCTCGCTGCGCGAGGCTTCGGGCGTGCGTGGCGAGAAGAGCTTGAGGATTCTGTTGAGCATGGTTGGGATTTTCCATGCTTGCCCCACAGCCCATTTCCGCTTAGCCCCCCTTTTTCGAGGGGTTTTCGACACTCGCAGTTCCGTCGGGAATCAACGCCCAGCGACGCGCTGAGCTTCAAGCGCGCGGACGTATTCACCCGCTTTGCTATGGCCAAGCATCTCAGCGCGGCGATACCACTCTTCGGCCTGCGCTGGGTCGCGCTGGACACCGTCGGTGCCGCGTGCAAACAGGTTTCCGAGGTTCGCGGCTGCCTGCGCATTGCCGGCATTCGCCGCAAGGGCGAAGAACTCGATTGCACGCTCCGTCGAGCGAGCAGCGCCCTGACCATTGATGTAGAGCGTGGCCAGATTGTTCATCGCCTGAGCGTTTCCGGCACGCGCTGCAGCGTCGAAGCGACTGAACGCTGCGGCATGATCACCCGCACGGAAAGCTGCCAGTCCAGACTCGTTTTTCCGGCGGGCTTCTTCTGCTACTGCAGCGGCGTTGCGATTCTCCTGATCGCGCGAAATCTCCGCCTGGAGAGCGGCGATATGGCGATCACGCTCTGCCAGTAGGGCATCTCGCTCGGCCAGCTGCTTCTGCAAGGCAACCACCTCACCCCGCATGGCCTGCATCTCGGCAAGCACGTCGGCCAGCGAAGGCTCCGGCGTGGATGGCTGCAGGTCTTCCAGCACGAGGGACATCGACGCCTCCTCGGTCTGGGCCGCATCCGGTGTGTGGGTCGGGACAGGCGTCGCCGCTGCTGCTGCGGTAGCGACCCGCAGTTCTTCTGCCTCGCGGTTTGCCGCAGCAACGCGGACTGCTTCTTGCTCGCGTTTCTCTGTGGCTTCGCGCTCGGCCTCCATGCGCCGGTCCTCTGCTTCGCGCTCTGCTGCCGCAATTCTCTGCGACTCCACTTCACGCGTCTGATCAACTTCGCCTTGCAGTGTCCTATCGCCGTGCTGGGCCGCTCGCTGAGCCCACCGTGTGGCAGCTTCGAAAGCAGGCGGTGCCTGGTTGAGATGATGCGCAACCAATCGACGTAGGGCTTCCAGGTGGCCGCCCTGGCCTGCGCGTTCCAGCATCGGCAGCGCAGCGGCTGGATCGGCGCCATTGAGCAAACGCGCGGCCAGCGCGAAGGCGGCATCCGGATGGTTGGCTTCCGCCGCTGCCCTCAACCAGCGCTCGGCTTCTTCAGACTGCGGGGGAAGATGCACCCCATCGCTGTACAGGGTGTGGAGACGGTAGGCAGCGTCGGGATTCCGCGCTTCCGCGGCGTGGCGAAGCAGAGCGGTCCCCTGCTCGCGTGCCCGCTCGCGTTGGGGGCCGGACAGGCTCGTGTTCGTCGACGCGCGAAGCAGCGTATCGGCCACTTTGAGCTGCGCGCGGGTGTCGCCCGCCACGCTGGCCTTGCTGTACCACTCGGCGGCGCGTCGATGGTCGCCCAGGCGCTCGTAGTGCTCGGCGAGTGCCATGAGTTCGCTGGCCGGCGTTCCCGGACGGCGTGCAGCCTCCTCACGCGCCGCGATATCGGTCGCCCCCTCCGACGCTGCACGTGGGTGGCCACCCGCCGGTGCATGAGCGGCAAAGTCTTCAGCGGCGGTGTCGGTGGCGAACACGACGCATGGCGAGGTCGCAAGGCCGAGGGCAATCAGGGCAGGGAGCAGCTTCAAGGGCATGCGGGATCTCCAATAGAGCGTGCATCTTATCGACTGCACCTCCCACCCTCTTACGGAAACCCTCCGGTTTCGCCTCGTTATCTGGCAGTTTTGGCGCCCGAGCCCCGCTGGCCAGTGGGTCCGGTGTGCTCCAATTGACCGGCGAGCAGGTCGACCGGCGAGGCGCGGCCGGGCGATCGCGCGGCACGCCGCTGGTAGATGGGATAGACCGCATCGGTGATCGCCACCGGACAGGCCTGGCCAAACAGGACGCGTCCGGAGGCACCCGCCTGGCGGCGCGAGGCCTCGCCCAGGTCGCCATAGCCGCGCTGTTCGAGATCCCGAAGCGAGACTTCGAAGCCGTTGGCATGCTGGACCAGTACGCTGAGGCGTTCGCGGGTCTTGTCGCTGATCGGCTCACGCAAGAGCAAGTCGAACCAGCCTTCTCCGCCGGACCGCGCTGCCCGACCACGCAACTGGTGCAGCTGCGACAAACCGAACCGCTGAGGATCGACGACGATGACGCGACGAACGCCCGGCAGCGTCACACCGACCTCGACCACGGTCGTGCTCAGGAGGATATCGGCTTCCCGCGCGCGCATCGCCCGCATCGTTTCGCGCTTCTCGTCGTCGGGTGTGTCGCCCGTCAGCATGCGAATGCGCTCCGCGGGGAAGACCTTGCACCAGCCTTCGTAAGCACCGCGGACGCTTCGCCGGTCGGCTTCGCGGACTCCTACATCGTGGCCGGCGTCGATCTCGGTATCACCGCGCAGCGGATACACCACGATGACCTGCACGCCCTGACGTACGTCCGACCGCACTTCGGCGAAAAGTCCCGAGCGGTCCGCGTGTTCATGGACGCGCGTCGTGATGCACCGGCGCGCATGGCCTGCCGGCAGAACTGCCACGGTGGCGGCGCCATAGCGTGCCAAGGCCTGGGTCCGCGGAATGCAGGTGGCGCTGACCAGCAGCAGGTGCGTTTCAAGTTCCACAAGCTGCGATTTCTGCTCCACGCTGAAGCGCTGTTCTTCGTCCACCACCACGAGGTCGAAGGTGCCCGTCTCGCGATGGAGAACTGCACTCGTGCCGACGACCCAAGCCGCATCCTTCAGGTTCTGGATTTCGCTCTCGCCCGTGACCAGGGCGGGCCCAATGTCGGGGAAGGCATGGTTGAGTTCGCGGTGCACCTGTTCGGCCAGTACGGTGCTCGGCAGCAGCACAGCAACGCGACGGTTGGCGTCGACGACAGCGGCAGCAAGCGCGCCGAAGCATGCGGTCTTTCCGGACCCGACGTCGCCCAACAGGACGCCGTTCAGGCGTCGGCCGGCACGCAGAGGCTGCGCCAACTCATCAATCGCGGCGGACTGCTCTTCCGACAGCGTGAACGGAAAGGCTTCCTTGCGTAGCGTGAGGGTCGGCAATGACATCGGCGCCACCCCCCGCTGGACGCGCTGGGTCTGCGCACTCGCCAGAGCATCGAGAGCGGCAAGCTTCAGGAGAACCTCGCGCGCAAATTCAGCATAGGCGCGGTCGCGCGGTGCGTGTGCCTGCTGGAGGACTTGCTTCAACGTCCAGCCGCCCGCTTCGAGTTCGGCCAGAAGCCCGGCCATATCGCCGAGGCCCTCAAGGCGCCGGCAGATTTCGGCGGCCGCGCGATCGACGATTCGTGGCAAGACACCCAGGACCAGATCGCGCACCTCATCGGACGTGATGACCGCCGGAACGCTCGGATAGACCGGGCGCAGGCGGGTCGACCAGACATCCTCGACCAGCCCGAGGACCGTTCCGCTGAGACGTTCTGAATACCAGCGGAAGCGAATGCTCAGGAGATGCTCGCTACCCTCTACGAGCCGTGCCTTCCAGTCAGCGGTGTTGCCGAAGACGGTGGCGCTGAACGTGTTGTCGCGGGCGTCTGCCAACACCACCACCACGCGGGGCGCGCCGTTGAAGAACGTTCGGGGCGCGCCTGCGACACGCACGTGCATCGCGTAGACCAAGTCTTCTTGCGCCAGGCGATGGTCCTGCAGGGTTTCGGGCGGATCGACGTAGCTGACTGGCAGCAGGAGCGCGGCCTGCCACGGTGCCTTGACGTCGAGCGCTCGAAGTCGAGCGAGGGGATGCGCAGCGGCGGGTGGCGAAGAAGTGTCCATGTCTGGTTTTGCCCTTCAACGATGGGCCATTTGAGCCCGCGCACCCCGAGTTATCCACAGCCGCTGGGGACATCGAATGTTGCTGATCGGCAACATGGTCTAGACTATCTTGCGCGTTGCCGATCGGCAACATCGGGAGGAAGGACGGCGCATGGTTCGCCCGACCCGGCGTGAGGTGCTCGGTCGCCTGATTCGCAACGCGCGGATTGAGCGAGGCCTCGGCGTGGGCGAGCTTGCAGTTCGGCTGGGCGTCAGCCGCTACACGGTCATGAACCTCGAACGCGGCCATAAGGCCGTCGGCAGCGACACGCTGATCGACGTGCTGCTTGAGCTGGGCTTGCTCTCGGAGCTTGCTGAAGCGGCCTTCGAGGAGACCGAGCCGGACTAGCCGTCGAGGCTCTCGGAGACGGCGCGCAGGATTGCCGCTGCTGCCTCACTCTTCTTCTTGCCCTTCAGCCTGGACAGCATGTGGGTGATGAAGCCGGCAAGCTCCTCAGGATTCGTCACGATGCGGTCGAGGACGGACAACTTGGCCAGCCACTGCCTGCCATGCTCTGCAGAGTCCGACTCAGTCGCGAAAATCTCGAACGCGGCCTCTCGCCCGTCCGCAGGACCCGTTTCTGTCGCAAGAAAGTCCAGGCCTTCCACCGTACCGGACACGATGCCTTGCTCGTGTTTGCCGACGCCACCCGGTGTGGAATACGCCCATGAGATCGCCGCGCCGGCCTGCTTGGCCAGCTCAGCTGCACTCAATCCTTCAGGCAGTCGCCCCGAGACACGTGTGCAGTCCGCAGACGAACGGACGGCAGCTGAAGGCAGGCGCGAGGCAATAGCCTGTGTCGCCTTGGCCAGACGCCGACTGGTCACGATGGTGGTTTTGGATTCGATCATGACGCCTGCCTAGATACCTGACTCAGCAAACGATACAAGATCCCCACGCGCCTTGCGGTCATCGTTGACCCTGCATCTCGCTGTTCGGTCGTCCTCGAAGGTTGCCCTTCAGGAAACATGATGACGCCTCCCCTGGCACTGGCCAGTGTTCCAAGCCGGGAATCGCCCAGCTCACCGGGTCGGAGTCTCAGCCCTCTCGAGCCTTCGCGCGCGGTCCATCCCGCGCGCCGGCTCGGGGACGCCGCGGTGCGGCGCGATAGCGTTGTTCGCAGTTCGTCGAGTTCGGCTGTCCGGCCGGCGATGACTTGCCGACCGCGCTCGCGGACTCTCCCTGCGCGTCAGTTCGGGCGCTCCTCGCCCTACCCCCATCCGGGGCGGTGTTCGTTTCTCCGGAACCTGTAGCCAGTAGCCGTAGGCCCTCACGCTCAATGTTGATCGCCGCGTTCTGATCGCGGTCGAGTTCCGACCCGCAGGCCGGACAGGTCCAGCGACTGTCCTGCAGCCGAAGCCCGGCGTGGATGTGTCCGCATCCACTGCAGGTCTTGCTGCTCGGAAACCAGCGATCGACCGTGACCACGATCCGGCCGTGCCACTCTGCTTTGTAGTTCAGCTGGCGGCCCAGCTCGCCCAAGCCCGCGTCGGCGAGGCCGCGCCGGAAACCGCGGTGCAGGCTGCGACCCATGGCCGCAACGGCCAGGTCTTCTAGGATCAGGATCTCCGCGCGCTGCACGGCCGCCGCGCTGATCTGGTGCAGGTGATCGCGGCGCACATCGGCGATCTGCGCGTGGAGGCGCCCGATCTGCTGCTGCGTGCGCTGCCGGCGCTTCGAATAACCCAGGCGCGTGCCCTTTGGGCACCGCTGCTTTGGATCGAGGCCCTGCGACTGCATCTGTACCGCCAGCTGCCGGCTCTGACGGCGCTGGTAGCGGCGAAGCTTGGCCAGTTTCACCTTGAGCGGCTTGGCCGCGGTGAACACCCGGCCGTCGCTGCAGGTCGCGGTTTGACGTAGGCCAAGGTCGATGCCGAGCGCGTGGCGCTCTGCGGGCCGGGCTTCGGGACGCGGCACACCATCGGCGGTGAAGGTCGCGAACCAGCGGCCGGCGCTGTCCTGCCGCACCGTCACCGAGCGCAATCGGCCGTCCATCGCTTCGGTGCGACGAAAGCGCACGCGGCCCAGCCCGTCGATCTGCACCTCGCCGTGGCGCTCGCCCAGCATCACCTGCTGTCGGCGCTGATCGAGCTTGAAGCGGGCGCTGTTGACCGTACCGAAGCGCTTGCGCCGCGGCGGCCGCGCGCGGCCGGCGAAGAAGTTCTTCTTCGCTCGGTCGAAGTCGCGCAGGGTCTGCTCGAACGGCTCTCGCGGCAGATCGGCGAGCCAGGCAGTGTCTGGCTCGCGCTTCAGCGCCGTGAGTGCCGCCGACCAGGCGGTGACGCCGTTGCGCTGCCCCGAAGCCCGCAGCGTGCGGTCGAGCTTAAGCGCCCAGTTCCAGACGAAGCGCCGCGCCCCGAACAGGCGGCGCAGCGTGCGCGCCTGGTCCGCGGTCGGCGACAGCCGCACGCGGTAGGCGCGCTCCAAGGTAGTCGGGGGTGCGTCTTCGGACATGGCACCAACTCAGCACGACGATGCGGGTTGTCAAATTGCGCGCGCCGAGTCGCACGGGCTGAGACAGAGCGACTACAGCCGCCGGTCGCCCGCCTCGCTGACCGTGATCGCCGGAGTGGCTGCACGCCCGGTGGTGAACACGCTCCGATTGGGCTCAAGCCGGCGGGGTCGTCCCCGTCCATGGCTCCTTCGAGGCGACATCGGTGGATGAGCGATGACTCCCAGGTGTCCTAGAACGGTTGTGCACACATCGCCGCGTCGGCCAAGATGTGTGCACAACCGTTCTAGCGAACACTTCTTGACAAGTGTTGTCTAGAACGGAATCTCATCGTCCTCGAAGTTGTCCATCGGAGGCGGCTGCCGGCTGGGCGCGGGAGCGCCACCGGCCGGGCCGCGCTGACCACTCTCGCCACCGCCGCCACCGCGGCTGTATCCACCGCCGCCGGATTCGCGTCCGCCGCCTTCGCTGCGCATGCCACCGCCACCACCACCCGATGCACCACCCTCACCGGCTTGGCCGGCGCAGAGCATCTGCATTTCGTTGGCGACGATATCGGTGCTGTAGCGCTCGATGCCGTCCTTGTCGGTGTACTTGTCGGTGCGCAGGCTGCCTTCGATGTAGACCTGCCGACCTTTGCGCAAGTATTCGGCGGCGATTTCAGCCAGGCGGCCGAACATCTTCACGCGATGCCACTCGGTGCGTTCCTGCATCTGCCCGGTGTTCTTGTCCTTCCAGCTTTCGTTGGTGGCAAGACGCAGTGTGGTCACGGCCGAGCCGGCCGTGGTGTATCGGGTTTCGGGGTCAGCACCCATCGTGCCGACGAGGATGACTTTATTGATGCCACGGGCCATGTTCTGTCGTTCCTTCTCGTGGGGCGTATTCGTGATGTGCGGCGCGGATCAGCAGCGACGCGGGGCGTCGATGACGTCGACGGATACACCATAGCTCGGCGATGCCTGACGGCAACTTGCGTCAGCCCGAGCGAACGTAGCGAGCCGGTGGGCCGAGCAGAACGAGGGGGGAAAGAGCGGCGACGGTGTCCACCAAGCAATCGGTGCCGATGCCAAGGGCCTGGGTCCAGGCTCGAAGGCGACCGTCTAGATGCGACACGCTGTCGCTGTCCGAGCTGCCGACAACGACGCGTGTCGCATTGACCAGCGCGGCCCAACCCACTGAGAGCAGCATCCTCTCGCATGCGAATGCTTGGACCCACGTCTTGCGCGCCGCGCGCCGGTCGGTTTCGCTGGCCTGCACGCGAAGCTCGACGCGGTCCACGGGCGATGAAGCAAGCGCCTGCCACAGCGGAGCAGTGCAATTCGCTGCCATCGGTTGTCCTGCCGGCAGGGCCACGAGCGGCCATTCCTGGAAGGGATGAGCGTCGAACAGATCGGCGGCGCGCCCAGGGAATTCGAGCTCCTGCGCCAATCCAGCAGGCAGTTGACGCCGAAAATGGTCGATGCCCGCGGGGGATCGACTGACCTGAAATCGGAAGGTGCCGCCTTTGCCCTGCGTGTCGACGCACACAAGAGGCCTCGCAACGCTTTCGAGCGTGCAATCGGTGCGGACAGCGACAACGCCGGGCACACCGCAGAGCATCCGTTCGAGGTCCTTGAAGTCTGGAGGCAGATTCATGGCGGGGCGCTCGCTGCTGCTGAGGTGGTCGGGGTCGTGACGCTTTCGGCCGAAGACTCGGCAGCGATGCTCCGCAATTGAGGCCTTCGCACCGTTACGCCGCCAGTCGACGCGGCCTGCGCTGCACCGAACGATTGCACCGCAGTTGCGACAGCTATGCCCTGGTCTTGGAGCATGCGTTCCAAATGACGCGTGGCGCGGTCGAGGTACTTCCGTTGGTGCGCTGGGGTCGGCGAGTGATAGCGCGCGATCGCCAAGGCAACGTCACCAGCAGCACGCTCAAGTTCGTGTTTGAAGATCCAAGCACCGACAAACACATTGACGCAGGCACGGTCTCGCAGTTCTTGCAGCGTGATACCCGCTTCCGAGAGACGACCCAACCACCAGTTGTTGATCTGCATCGGACCGATATCGAAGTTGCCCTCGCCCCACTGCGATATGTGGCCTACGCGCCCCGATTCCAGGCTGTAGAGAAGCCGCAGCACGAGAGGCGAGACCTCCAGCGCACTCGCCGCCTCCTCGATGCACGTGTGGACGGCCAAGCGCTCATCGACACTGGGCTCAGATGCGGCGGACGTGGGCGCTGCCCAGATCATTGCGGCGAGAAGGGCGAAACAGGACAGGCGCATACCGAGCTGGACCGTGTGGGGGAAAGTGCTGCCGGTCGCAAGCCTATCCGAGCTGGCGTCCGTCATCGGGGGAATGCGGAGCGACCGGCAGCAGGGGTAGCTTGACGACCCAGCCTGCTCCCCACTTCCGGATACGAGCCGGAAACGCCGAGATTTCCGGAAGTGGAGAGCCTCCGGGCGAGGATACCCTGAGATCCCTCGCTCAACCGGAGACGCCCTTGATCCGCTTTGCCTTGCGCAGCGCCGTGCTGGCCGCGACCGTCGGCCTCACCACCGTCTGTGTGGGCGGGCTTTTGCTCTCCTCCGAGCCTGGCGCCGTTCTGCGTTGGGTCGACTCCGCGATCGGTGATGTAGGTGACATGTTCACAGCGCCCAACCTTCTCTCCGCCCAGGAGGCACTCTCGGTCGTTGAGGGTGTGGGGCGGGTGCTCGACGGCGAGACCTTGATGATCAACGGCCAGCGCGTTCGCCTCGCCGGCATCGAAGTGCCCGAGCAACTGAAGCAATGTGGCACAGAGGCCTCTGATTGCATCACCGAGTCTATCCGCGCCTTGCAGGGGCTCGTCAGCAGCGCGCCGGTTCGCTGTGTTGTCGGCGAAGGCGGGGCCACGTGCTATTCCGGCACGATGGACATCAACAGGGAGTTGGTTCGCGGAGGACACGCCAAGGCCTATCGCGGTTACTCAGCCACCTACATCGACGACGAGGTGGTGGCCGAGGCGGCAGGGCGCGGACTGTGGCGCTCTGCGGACCTCAGTGAACGCGGTTCGAGATAAGGCCGCACTGGATGCCATACGAAGCGACGCCTATGACCTCATTGACGCCATGCTCACCAGGCTCTTCGGTTACGCCATGCAACAGAATCGACAGGATCTTGGCAATCAGCTCAAGCGTTTCCATGCGCTCAGCTGGGACGAGCATGCGCGGACTGTTGGTCCGGGCGGATTCGAGCAGTCGCAAGGCGCGCTGAAACGAGCTGCCTGAGAAGGATGCTGCATCGCTCAACAGCTTGCCGGTTGAGTCGGGCAGCGGGCCCATCATCCCGGTGAGGCTCGCAAACGTCGCTGCGTTTTCAGCGAGCTCGTAGGCCGTCTGATCGATCTGCTCCTGACTCCACGCCTCGGAGGCCTCACACTGATTCAGGAGGTGCGAAAGGATGTTCAGCAGGTCATGCGGTTGGAAGTGCGAGTTGGCGTCCATGCTCGATCTCGGAAAATGATTCGATGAGTTGGCGACCGAGTGTCCACACTCGGTTTACTGCAACCAGAGAAGGCAAGTAGCACTGGTTGCCAATCACAGCGCCGCGGCGGCTTTCGTCGCGAGCATGCACAGCAAGAGCACAGCCCGGAACCTCGACGAGGCCTGCAGCGAGAAGCACGCCGCGGCGCGCCGCGCGCTGCGCTGACATGAGGCGGCGCCGCCCGTGCACGGCGGCGATGCGGTGGAGGCACGAGTCGAGGTAGAGCTCGGCGTTGTGGTCAGAGCCCGGTGTCCAGTCCAGGCCCATTGGCGTCTCGCCATGCACCACAACACACTGCTGCGGCCCGCGGCCGATCGTCACTGCGATAGGCAGCCGCCGCAACGTGTCTTGCAGGTGGGCCCGTTGCGGCGGTGCCAACCGCGCAATCCACTCACTGCCGACTGAGCCCCCCCGTTGGTCTGCTTTCGCAGGCTTGTCGTCATGATCAAGGAGGCTCAGCAGCAGCTCCTCGCGCACCCCTCGCACGGCAAAGAACCAGGGTTCTTCAAGTAGTTCGAGGACGCCTCCGCAATCCTGAGCACAGTTCAGCAGGTTGCCGGTCGCCAGCAGACGGTCTGTGTCGGGGTCGAAGCCGATGATCTCCAGCGCCTCGCTCAAGCGCCGACGCTCGCCAAGGATCGAGCCGACCACAAAGTCTCGTCCGCTGGCGTTGGTGGGCAGCTTGTGGACCAAGGGAATCATTCCGCTTCGCCGCCTTGCTCGGTCGCAGGCTGATTACTCTTCTCCCGGGCAAGCAGAACTCGAACACGCTCATAGGACAGGTTGACTTGCTTGCCAATGTCGCGCAGCGAATGATCCTTCGCGCGCAGTTCCAGCATGAGCTTCATGCGCGGGTCGGGTTCAGCCGGTTGAACGGATCTCGCTAGTGCCCGATTCATCATCTGGCGGCTAGACAGGTACGGAACCAGCGGCCCGGGTCTTCCAGTGCTCATGCTTCTGACTCCAAAAGTTGTTGCGCGACCGCGCGGTTGATCCATTCGCCCTGCCGAGCCTCGCTTGCACGCAGCGCAGTACCGTCCTCAGCCACGAGACGGGCGGTGTCCTGCGGGAGCGCGGCGGCGTAGAAGTCGACGAAGTTCGCGTAGTCAGCCTCGAGCCGGCAGGTGCCCTCGCAGAGGGGACACACCAGTTGCACGGGCCGAGGCACCGTGCCGACTCCGCGCGCCCATTCCCTGGGTGCGACCAAAAACACCACGCGCCCTCGCCCTTCGCAAGTTGGGCAAACCTCGGCCTCTGATGTGGCGGTCTGCCGTGTTGCATAGGCGAAGGCCAGGGCATCGCCGACGATGACAACGCCGATCAGGTCAGGCTGGCGCCGGACGGCCGATAGCAGGGTCAAGGCGGCATCACGGCGCCTGGTTTCAGGCACAGGAATGCTCATGCAGCCACCTGCCGCGCGCGCTGCTCACGCCACACACCGAACCGCGTGGCCCACGCCACACCGGCGAGATCGTGGTCTCGCAGCGCCTCGGCCATCATCGAGAGGGCACAGTCGATCCCGATTCCAAGGCGCGTGGCCTCCCCGCACTGGCAGGTCTCGCGCAGGGCATCGAATCCCTGCGCCACGACTGCCTCAGGCACGCCATGGCCGAGCGCGATAAGCGCCCATGCGGCAGCCGCGCGCGCATCGAGATCCAGCCACCTTGGCAGCGGCCGCACTGCATCAAGGTGCGTGCCGAGCTGGTCTTCGAGGGCGTCGGCCAAGCCTGCAGGCGATAGCAGCGAGGCGGCCAGTGACAGAGGAAGCGGTCGAGAAGGCATGGCGGGCAGGCGGGAGGCGATGGAGTCATCATCGCCAACCAGATCGCAGCCCATTTCCACTTAGCCCTTGGTTTCCGGGGGGGTATCGGGAAGTCCCCCTTCAGGGTGACGCGTCAACATTCCTGACTCGCAGAAGGCCAACAATGGAGCCCAGAAACGAGAGCGCCCCGCTTTGTGCGGGGCGCTGGCGGTTCGTTGACTGTGCGCCGCGGGGGCTACTTGGTGATGATGCGCTTGCGGAATGCAGCAGCAGCAACACCGGTCGCGAGAGTACCCCTGCGGATCTCCTCTTCGAGATCGCTCAGGATCGCGTCCTGATTGGAGATCACGTTGTCGAGTCGAGCAAAATCGCCGGCAGCGATCAGATCGATCGTCGCCTTGTCTCCAGGCGCTACAGCCAGGACCTTGCAGCTCAGACGCCCTTCGCTCCACCGGTCCCTCGATTCGGTCGGGCCTGCTCCGATGTTGTACTGCAGAGTCTGGTAATGGACGAGCTTGAGGGTCTCGGCCAAGAGCATATTGACCTGGCTTGCAGGCATGTGGTCTGGCGTGGCCTGCGCCAAGGTGCTGAGTCGCTGTAGAGACGCACGAATGCTGTTGCCGTGGATCGTGGCAAGCACCAGATGACCGTTTGCGGCCGCCAAGATCGCTTCGAGCGCAGTGCGCGCGTCGCGGATCTCACCGATGAACAAGACCGTGCCGCCGCCTGTGAGCCCCGGGAAGAAACGCAGGGTGTCGAGCAAGGCTTTTGCATAGCCCGACCCCGGGAGACCGGAATCGTCCGGCTCAGCCGGGATCTGGAAGCAGCGTCCCTGGCCGTGGTATCCCTCAAGCGGGCACTCCGGTGGGTCTTCGACGGTATTGCAGTGCCCTTGGTAGAGCTGCAGGCGCGATTTGACGGTGGCGCTCGCAGTCGTGGTCTTGCCCTGCCCGTTCGTCGAGGGAATCAGAACCAAGCCTCCCTGCAGGAGCTGCGGATCAAGCAACAGATCACGGCAGACTTGCGGCATGTTGAGCTGCTGAAGAGTCGGCGTCACATCTGGCAGCACGCGGAGCGCCAAGGTCTGGCCCAGGTTCGTGCGAACGTACTGCGCGCGGAAACTGCCCACGCCGTCCATCGTGATCCGTGCCTTGTTGCCCCGCGACAGATCCACCATCAGGCCGATCAAGCGATGCGCGACTTCGTCGCTCGATCCGTCCCACAGCCGGTACGGCTCGGTGCCGCCGATGTAGGCGATGCCCTGGTCGAGACAGCCCTCGCTCACCGCGATGCCGGCGCCGTCGGTCTGCGCGATCGGGATGTAGATGTCACGGATGCGGCCCCAGTCGGAGGCCGGCAGGATTTTGAGGCTCTCGATACCCATGATTACTCCATGGCCGCGCTCCGCGGCG
Organism: Aquimonas sp.; assembly: GCF_044377145.1. Classification (NCBI taxonomy): domain Bacteria; kingdom Pseudomonadati; phylum Pseudomonadota; class Gammaproteobacteria; order Lysobacterales; family Lysobacteraceae; genus Aquimonas; species Aquimonas sp. The sequence goes on along the minus strand of NZ_JBILJQ010000074.1, from coordinate 8,397 downwards.
TCGGGTTGAGATTATGCCCATGGGTGGGCGAGTGGCAACGGGTTGACTGCCGGAAATCGATGGCTTTTTCAGAGATATCTTGCATTTCGCCATTCGTCAGCGAACACAGCACAGGATGACCTCGGCCCGGCCCTTGCCGATAAATGACAGAAATCGGCACCTTTCTGGAAGTGGACGCGCCTCCAGCACCCTAGTCTTGGAGCATGCGAACCCGAACTGTTCTACTTGCTTCGTTTGTCCTCATTGCGCTGACTTCCGCTGCCTTTGCCACGGATAGTCCGGCGGCCGCATCCACAGGGACGGCGCCTCGGCTCCGCCTCGAGCTGAGTGCGCCAGGCTACCTTCTGATCGACGATCGATGGTACGTGTATGACGAGGCCGACGACGGCAGCTCCGGGTCCCGTCGCATTCGGCTCCACGCGCTCGGTAGTGGCGGCATGTTCCTGCACGGCTGGGTCAGTGGGCGCAACTGCAGGTCCGAGGCATTGGGGGGCACTACCCCCACAGGGCGGCTCGCCGCTGGCGAGGCGCTCGGTGTCGAAGAGGTGGTTGTTCCAGTACAGCACTCTGCTCTCGCTCCAGCCCGCGCGTACTTTTTCAGCTGCCAGGGTGTATGGACGGTCGCCGTGCGCTCGCCAAGCGGTGACGTGCGGTGTACCGGCCCGATTCCTGCACCCTTCACGCCTCAGCAGTGCCCAGCTTTGCGAAACCTTCCGGCGTTGGGCGGCATCTTTCGATCTGGGTTCGAGCCCTAGATTCGGATCCTCTGCCCTCCGAAGCCCTCGGCGCGTTCCATACCACGCACCTGCTCGGGGACGCCGCGGTGCGGCGCGATAGCTTCGTTCGCAGGTCATCGCGTTCGGGTGTCTGACCAGAGGTGTCTTGCCGGCCGCGCACGCGCACTCTCCCTGCTGGACGGTTCGGGCGATCCTCGCCCTACCATCATCTTGGCTGGCCAGCAGCAGTCCGTCGGGTTCTCGGATTGTCGACCCTCCAGGGCCTTCACGCGTGGTCCATCCTGTCCGCGGACTCGGGGGCACTAAGTTCAACGCGTGATGGCTTGGTTCACTGTTGGCGAAGTTCTTCGGTCCGTCCAGCGTTGCATTGCTGGAGGGACCGAAGAACCCCGGCACGAATGCCGGGGTTTTGGCTACGATCAATGCAAGTGGTCAGGTTGTTCGTTGCCCATCATGAGGGCGGCTGCTTTGCCGACGGAACAAACGGAGCAAGCGCCTCTTGGCGAGCAAGAATGGCCTTACGAAGACGCAATGCAGCTGGATGGGGAAGCTGCACATCGGTCGGTGTGTAGTTCCCCTCAGCCTGGCGCGCCTCGGTGTATGCGATCTCGACTGCATTGAAGTCGAGATCCGCCGAGATCAGACGTGCCATGCGATCAAGAAAACCAACCGGCACTTCGATGTAGTCCTCCCAGTCGTCTGTGTCCACGCCGCTCATTCCGATGGAACGGCTGCCTTCGCGACAGCCTTCCAGACCCAGGATCTGCTTCGATGTTAGGTTGATCGCAGAACCTTCATCTCTGGGACCAGTGCGCGCTGTACCGTCGTTGGTAGAGGAGCGCGACTTCTCATCCAGCGATGCGATCCATGCAGCCAGCTCGACGTACTCGTCAGGCATGGAAGATGCGTTAGCGCCATTGTCGAGTGCGGCCTGCATGGCTGCGTCCAGCGTCAAAACGATCGCATTGCCCGGAATGGCTCCGTACCCTTCGATGTGGACATATTTCAGGCAACTCGCAGGAGCCTCGCTCTGATACGAGGCCCGCTGCAACCAGCGTTGCGACTGCTCCAGAACGACGCGAGCATCCGAGGCCGCAATCCCATCGTCGTGCTCATTTAGCAACGCCCTCAACGAGCCTTCCATTTCAGCCAGGAGATCGAGCAGGGCGCGTAGATGTGAAGGCCAGTGGTCCGTCGATGGAAGATCAGTGACGCCCTGATGTTGGTCGATGATCAAAGCGAACGGCGAAACCGAATCGCCGTCCAGGCCGAGATCGTCCAGCACCCGCTCACAGCGACTGTTCTTCGTGTGATCAAAGAGGCCCGCTACGACCTTGAAGCGATCCGCATTCTTCTTGTGCTCAGACAGTTGGCGTTTCAGCCATTCCCGATCCTCGATCAGGTACTCGAGCTGGGCCTGCATCGCAGCTTGGGAGGAGCCATACATCGCTGCGGTGAAAATCGGTTCTTCGCCAACTGCAGGTGTTTTGTGATTTGTCTCACTCATGTGATCCTCCAGATTCAGACGCCTCGGCTGCTTGGTGAGATACCCGGCGCGGCCGAGAATCAGTCACTACCCGGCACGCTGAGCGTGCGGGGTCGCTTGGCAAGGAGGGGCACACCAGCCCGAGGGCAGATGTGCCCCGGGGTGTTCGGCTACGCCGGTGGATTGGAAACGAGGGTCAGGCAAGCCCGCAGTAGCGGAGTGAGCGACCCTCGGACCTCAGACAGAACGGACGCATTCGGAACGCTGCGATGGCCGCTCCCTCGTCGTCCGCGCGCGTGTCAAACCGTGCACCGGGGAGACCCAATGCAGCGGCGATAGCACCTTCGGTGTTTTCACCCCTGCCCTGCCGCAATTCGACGCCACCGCGATGGCGACGACGCAGAATCGCGTGGGTGTGGCCGTCGGCGTTGAAGTCAACCGTGGCCTGCCAGGGCCGATCGGTGATCTGCTCATCCATGACCTTCTCCTTGATCTAGGCTGCCCTTAGACGTTCGTAGGCACCGTTCAGAAATCGGTCCCAATCCTCGGTGGAGCCTTGGTGTAGTTGGACTCGGTCCCAGACCAGATCGGGAATCTCGGCAAGCGCAGCGATGACGGCGGACGCCTGCCCTGACCCATCGAGTCGCAGCTGTACGCGGTAGTGGGGCAATACCTGCTCCTCCCACATCCCCAGCGGCGTGAGGCTGGGTCGGTGACGCGTGGCTACGTTCGGAACAAGGGCGCCAGAGTCGACGAGGTGCCGGAGGTAGCCGTTTCTCGCATACGGGCTCGCCGCACCATCCACTGAGTCACCTTTTCCGCCGCGAATCTCCGCTGGGTCCACAAGCAGATCCAGCAAGCTTTCCCGCCGGAACTGTTCTATTGGAATCGCTTCCTTCAGCGTCTTGCGGATCGCTGCAATGTAGTTCTCGGGCGACGTCCATTTGCTGTTGGCGAAGCGGAAACCACCGTCTTCGCAATCAACCGCTGTGCGGCAGGCTTCGGTGATCAGGGTCGATCGAGTTCCAATGCCGAGCAGCTGCCACCTTCGTGCGATGAGGCCGCGCATGTCGAAGGTTCGGTTGTCGCCAGACTCTCCTGCGAGGACAAAGGCCGTCTCACCGGATGATCGCCAGCGGTACTCCTCGGCCAGCTCCGGACGCTCGGCCACGTGGAGGGCGCGTGCCTGATCCACGTTGACCGAAAATGCGAGCAGTCGAAAGATCAGCGAGATACTCATGCCGCCACCCGCTGAAGCTGGGCCGAGACCGTCCGTGCGAGCGCGATGGGATCCAGATCAAATGTACCGACCGGGATCAGGTACTCGAAGTCAGAGGCCTGCGCGAGGCCTCCTGCCGCAGCAATCTCCGCCTCGATGACGAGACGGCAGGTCGTGTCGACCTGGCGGACCAGGGATGCCCGTGTGGCTGCGATCGCGAGACCGATCTCCTCAGCAAACCCGTGGAGCGCCAGCTCTTCAAGCTGGGCAAGGGTGTTCAGACCACGGTTGCGGGCGGTCAAGAATGCCCGTGCGATGGCATGCGTAGTGGTGTTCATCGTGACGTCTCCAAAGGAAAAGGGACGCGCACGATCCCCCGGGTGGGGACGTGTAAGCGTCCCCGTGGGGTGTGGCCTGATGGCCGGGATGTGTGTGCTCCGTTGGCCGGGAGCGGCGGTCTGCACCTGATGGTGCAATCGAAGAGGACGGTACGTCGGCGAGCGCCTCGCGGCAACGGGTTGACACCGCTTGCCCTGATTCCGAGTTCGGCCTACCTGCAGCTGCGCCGCGGGGCAGTGGATCGGGTGCGTGAAAATCAGCCTGTCAGGTTATGACCCCTGCTGCGCGCGAGACGATACGGAGGGAGAGCTTCGAGCATGCGGCGGCCATAGGTCGTGGACTTCAGTCGACTGTCGACGATGAAGATAGATCCGGTATCCGTCTCGGTTCGAATGAGCCGGCCGCAACTCTGGATGAGCCGCAGGTGCGCTTTCGGTACCACCACTTCGTTGAAGAAGCTGCGTCCCTGCTGGGTCAGGTGGCGCTCCAGAGCGATCTGTACGGGGCCGTCGGGCGGTGCGAAGGGCAGCTTCGCGATCACGACCACTTCGCACAGCTTGCCGGGCAGATCGAGGCCCTCGCTGAGGCCCTGCACGCCGAGCAAGATCGACGGTTGCCCTGCTTGGACGCGGGCGGCGTGACGACCCAGCAACTCATCACGAGCGTACTGACCCTGCAGCAGGGTGAAAACGGCAATGTCGGGCGGCAGTCGCGTTGCGACATCTCGCATCTGTCGATGACTGGAGAACAGCCCCAGCGTGCCCCCAGACCGCGCATGCACCTCAACCAGTGTCTGCACAACCTCGTCGGTGTGCGCGTCGACCCTCGCCGGCGTCGCAGGGCCCCCCACTACGCTCAGGCTGGCCTGCTCGTGAAGCTTGAAAGGGCTTGCCAGGGCCACTGTCGAAGCGCGGCCGATCAGCCCGACCTCATCGAGATAGAGATCGAAGCTATTGAGCGAGCGCAGCGTCGCCGAGGTGAGTAGCGCGCCGGCAGCGGCCGCCCAAAGGCCCGCTGCGAGCTCCTCGGCAGCCGAAAGCGGCGCAACGCACAGCCGTACACGATCGACACTGTTGCCGCCGGCCTCCACCCAGCGTGCGATGGGCCTGCTGACCTCGTCAGTGCCGAAGATCTCCGCGAGCCGCTCCAGCTCACCAAGGCGATCCACAAGCGGTCCCAGCCGCACCTTGATTCGTGACAGCTGTTCGGCATGAGCACCTGAGGACAAGGCGTCAAGGGTCTCGACCACGACCTGGGCGAGAGGCCTGCTGGCATGTAGAAGCGCATCGAGCAGGTCGCCGATCGAGGCGGCGGCTGCGTCCTCCAGGAGGACCGAAACTTCGGCGCCGTCGCCGGTCCTCGATGTTTGCCTCGCTGCGTGTCGGCGGGCCACATCGTCGATGGTGGTGGCGAGGCGGCTGAGCGCAATGCGTGTCGCCTCGGCGTGGGCGGACACGCGCTCGATGCGCTCCGTTGGGGAGTCGAGTGTGCGCAGCGCGTGCGCCAGGCTTCCGCGCGCACGCTGTAGGCTCGTCGCCAACGCACGCGGCTCCAGCGCACACGAGAATGCCTCGACTGCAGCAGCTGGCAGATGGTGCGCCTCGTCGAACACGTAGACGGTGTCGGCCGGGGCGGGCAGCGGCGAAGACTCGGCATCGCGAGCTTTCAGTGCGGCGAGCACGAGCGCGTGATTCGTGACGATGACGTCGGCCTTCTTGAGGCCTGATCGGGCGTGACGGAACGCGCAGCGTTGGTAAAACGGGCATGCTGCGCCGCTGCACTGCGACGCCGTCGCGGTGATGGTCGATAGCAGCGCGGGCGACGCCCGGTCCGGCCAGGTGTCGAGGTCTCCATCCCATTTCGCAGAGGCGCGTGCCTTCGCCATCCTGTCGACCTGCGACAGTTCATCATCCGACGGACGCGTTCGCCAAACGGGCTCGATCGCATCGTCGCCGAGATCAAGATTGTCCTGGTCGGGATGGCTCGAATCCGCTGCCTGCAGACGCAGATCGCAGACGTAGCGCGTTCGTCCCTTGGCCATCATCGCCTTGAACTCAAGCCCAGCCACGGCCGCCAGTCGCGGCAGTTCGTTCTCCAACAGCTGCTGCTGGAGCGCTACGGTGGCCGTTGCAACCACGAGCTTCTTCTTTCGCGCCAGCGCCGCCGGTATTGCACCCAGCAGATAGCCCAGCGACTTGCCGGTACCGGTGGGCGCTTCGACCACGCTGTGTAGAGGCCCCTCTGCGCCGCCGGCCGCGACGCGTGCGGCTTCGGCGATCAGCCGATTCTGCACACCACGCTTGCGAATGCCGGCGTGATTCACCAGCCGCTCGTGTGCTTCGCGGATTTCGGTTTTGGTCTCATCCGTCAGCATGCTGGGCTCCTTCCGATTCCGACAGGATGAAAGGCTCCATCGCATGCGCAACTTGCGGCCAGCGCCCAAAGGACGCCGGTCTCCTGGATCGGCCGCCTGGGTGCTGTCGCAATTGGACAACTTCGGCGCAGGCTCCAAGGCAGGACCCTGTAGCCGTTGTTATTGTTAGCGCTCGTAAAGTAGAAAAGGTCGCCTATTGTTCAACTTTGCGCCCGACATGGGTGCCTACGATCTGACCTCGCATTGAGGGGATTCTTGGCGCAGCATGTTGACTACTGCTAAGGCAAGAGTCCCTGCGCCCGCGCTCACAGGTCCATCTGTCGCCAGCGCATGATCTGGGCATCGACCTCATCCCACGGTAATCGGCTCCCGTCATTGCGCATTGCTTCATAGGCTGCGGCAGCGCGATCTACACCAATCCTGCCGGACTGCAGCAAAGTTTCGACGAGCCACAGTGTGCCGCGTACCACTACGTATTCAGCCTCGGCTGCAATCCTCAGTGAGCGATCTCCAGAGAGCAGCGGGCAGCCCATCGATCGCGCCAGAGCCAGCGCGAAGAGATCGTTGATGCTTGGTCCGCGGAATCGAGTCCGAAGATTCTCAACGTACTGCACGTCTTCGGGCGGCTGCGAGATGACCTTCAGTCCGAGCGCAGGCAGTACGCCGTAGTGATCGGCTAACTCTTCGACATAGAGGATGTCCGGGACGCAGAACTCGACGTCGATCATACGAAACGCATCTTCCAGCAGACCACCAGCTGCTAGGTCGATGATGATGTTCGCGTCAGTAACAACCAGTCGCATTGGGAGCATCCATGCGCCGGCGGGCCCGCAGTTCCACCAAGGGTAGCGCCAATAGCTCTGCGGCCTTGGATTCGCCGATCAGATCCTCGGCAAGGGCACGGTAGACAAGCTGCGCAAATCGGCGTGGGCACTCCTTGGGATAGGGCTCACCCGGCTCCTTCTCCCGCCAGGAGTTTGCGCCTTCCTTCTGGCTGGCGAAGAAGTCCCAATGCCGCATTGCTACAGCTTTGGTGAGGATGGCAAGGTCTTGGGCGCGATACACCCAGCCGTTCATGCTGAGGCCCCACTCGTGCTTGAGCATGTAGAGCTCCTGCGGCTCGAGCCAAGACCGGGAGGCGCCGAGTAGTCGAATGGCCTCGCCCTTCGGCACAAGGAAGGCACTTGCGAACCTGTTGCAGGCACGCTCCTCGTCCAGATCTGGAGCAACGCGCCCATGGAGCACCAAGTGACCCAGCTCATGGGCCAAGGTGAAGCGCTGACGATCACCTGGCCACTCTTGGCCAACGACGATCACAGTATGTCCATTGGACTTGGCTACCAGCCCGTCGAACTTCTTGCCGCCGTCATGCGGAGTGAGGATGACCTTAACTCCTTCCTCTTCCATCTTGTCGATGAGGTTGCCGATGGGTCCGGTACCGAGCTGCCATGCGGCCCGCACCTGGTCAGCCACCGCCTCAACAACGTCGTAGGAGTCGACTTTCGCCGGCAGTCTCTTCGGCAACGCGAACGTCCTTGGCCAAGACGCCGGGACGATGGACTCCAGTTCGATCCATCGCTCCAGCCGATCACGGACATCCTCCAATGCTCGAGCCTCGTCCTGTGGGGAGAGCTTCTCATGCTTGCGGAATTCGACTTCGGTCAGCTCGACGGCAGACTGCCGGAAGAAGTATTCGGTGCGCACGCCGAAGGTTTTGGCTAGGCGCAGCAAGGTCTCGGAAGACGGCTTGATCACATCGCGTTCGTACTTGGAGATCGCCATCGCGCTCAGGCCCACGGCCAAGCCAACGTCACGAAGCGAGAGACCGGCAACTACCCGTCCCTGCTTGATTCGGGAACCCAACATGCACATCCCCCAGTTTACGCCACTACGGCCCTGTTGACACATTGTAAACCACAGGTTTAGAGTTTACGTGAACCTCACCACAGGAGCGACATGTAAACCATGGCCACCAACCCTCCGAAGGGCGACGGACACCGGAAAGGTGCAGTCCGTGACCGCAGCCAGATCCACAATCCTCACAACGATCGCTGGACCAAACGCGACACCGAGACCGGCAAGTTCATCGACCAGAAAGCGGACCAGAAGCCTTTCATCGGAGTCTCAGCCCTCCCGAGCCTTCGCGCGCGGTCCGTCCCGCGCGCCGGCTCGGGGGCGCCGCGGTGCGGCGCGATAGCGTTGTTCGCAGTTCGACGAGTTCGGCTGTCCGGTCGGCGATGAC
>NZ_JBILJQ010000132.1:0-6798 GCF_044377145.1 Aquimonas sp. | reverse complement strand
CCCGCACCCTGGGGATCCGAGAAGCCGATCTCACCGCCGCGCGGCGCCTGGCCGAGGCCGCCAGCGAAAGAGCTGCTGCCTCTGAGCAGCATGCCGAGACGCTGAGGTCCAGACTTGCAATAGAAATCGAGCGTGCCCAGAACCTCGTCGTAGAGAAAGTGCGACTCGAAGTTGAACTAAAGAGCGAGAGAGACGACGCGAGGACATCTCGGGAGCGGCACTTGGAAGCCTCCCAGGCCGCGCAGGAATCCAAACAGGAACTACAGAGGGTCAGGGCCGAACTCGATCAAGCACGCAGCATGCTGGAAGCGCTGCGCATTGATTTCGACCGCCGCGGCAATGACTTGCTACAGCATCAGAGCCGGGTGGCAGCTCTCAATGCAGAGGCTACGTTGCGCGAAAAAGCGGAAGTCGATCTCAATCGCGCGCGGGACGAGCTGCAAACCGTTATCCATGAGCGGGACAACCTGCTCCGAAATCCACCTGCACTCATCGGTCAGCTACAGCGCATCCACGAAGCTCTTGAGAAGTTGCTGCCCAGAACTTCTAACTGACCTTGGCCGCAGATCACAAGACCTCGGAGGAGCCTGTCGTGACAAGAGATGTGGCTCAGGCGGAAGAACGGGCGGCGAATGCCGAGACCAGGGTGCAGGGCTCACTGCCGAGCTCGATCATCTTTATGGCAGCCTTCGGGACGTACTGACTCCGCTGACGGGGAATCGGCGAGGTCAAGCTTCTGCAAGGATGGGCGCCAAGACTTGAGCAAGTTTCTGGCTGTAGGACGCGCTGAATACGCCGGCCGCTCAATCCAGGACGAGTCCCTGCGTACCGACATCTTGGTCCCGTCAACTCTGCGGGGCGGGCAACTTGGCTTCCTCAACTGTGCAGGGTTGGCACACAAGACTCTGCGGCGCTCATGAAGTTTGCGTCTTCGACTCGGCGGTCCGAGAAAATGAACTGCTCAACGCTTCGGCGCTGGCACACAAAACTCTGCGGTGCCGAAGTCGACTTGCTTACCGACAACCTGGTACCGTCAACTCTGCATCGCCGGCAACTTGGTGTCCTCGACTCTGCGGGACCGGCAAGATGGCCTACTCAAGTATGCAGGTTTGGTACATCAACTCTGGGGGCTGTGACAGAAAATTCTGCGGTGCCCACGCGGCCTCCCCGATCATCGAAAGAAACAGCTTGTTGCGACTAGTCAGCGGGCGCCGATTGTGATTGGGGAGCGATCTCGGCCGCTCTGTCAACTATGCAACTTTCCGCGACCTGATTGAGTCTCGTCGCAAGAATTTGGGTCGCTTCTGTCAACTGGCGCTTCGTGCTGACGTGCCAAGTCTGGGCGTAGAGGTGATCAAGACCTGCCAAGTACCGATCAGCGCCTGCTAAGCCTTTGGACTCGCCTAGTAGCGCGTTATATGCGTTGACAAAGCGATCCTTGGAAGTCAGTGGCGAGCTGCTCTTGACGAGCGCGTTAAGCTCAACAACAGCCGTGTGAATCGCGCGTGCGGAGGGGCAATCCACAGGTAACTCTGCGGTATCCTGTGGCTTCGCAGCGATCTCGCGTCTTGTTTTAAGCTCAACATGCAGTTCCGTGCACGAGGCGAGTGCGTAGCCATCAATCTGTCCGAGCGCTGCGTCGATCACCGGCATCTCCGAGCGATTGCCTTTCAGATTGGCGATCGCCGTATCCAGAACTCCATCCTTTGGGTGATTGGCTTTTATTGACTCAATATGGCTAACCGCAAGGTCTCTATAGCTTCGCCGTCGCATGAAGTCGTCGTCGTCGGTGGATGCCAGTCCATCCTTGATTTGAATCAAGCCGAATGCGGCATTACGTAGCGTGGCGCAGTCGTAGTTTACTCGAACAATCGACGGCGGAGTTCTTGAGCCTGCATGTGTTTCCTGAGTTGTCTCGTCCGAGCTTACAGTTCTTTGCGCCTGCACTCCGCCGGATCGGCTCTCCGACCTCGCTTTCGCCAGAGCATCTTTGAGCTCTTGCAAATCGGAATCCGTTAGGCAGGCTGGCGAAACTGCAGAAGCGGATGCTGGAGTCTTTGGCTCGCACGCAGACTCTGCGTCTTTAAACCTTGATTCCGCATCGCGAGACAGTGAGTCAATCCTGATCTCAAGGAGCTTGTTCTCCTCCTGCAATCGCTCTACGCGAAGTCCATGCACGAAATCAAACATTAGCCAAACCGGAATTCCGATTAGTGCGGTCTCAATGGCATATCGAAGCTTGTTGCCCCATATTTCGGCAGCGATTTCGGCAGCTCGCTCTCTGAACTTCATAGGCTTTTCGGTGGTTGGCGCCAGGGTGGACAGGCCGGGTACGCTACAGCAATATCGCGACCCTTTCCCGTCGTTGATTCGAGGAGGTCCCTCTTGCAGCAAGTCCGGTCAAGAACTCATCTCTTTCGGAAGAAGAATCGCTTGTAACACATGCGGTGGCAAAAGCTCGACTGATCGACCACCGCAAGCGCCAGCAGGCGGCACACCCCGGCCTCACACTCACCGGCAAGTACAACGTGCTGGAAGCCCTGCGCGAAAGCCGCGAGGTCAGCGCCAAAGACCGCGTGATGCACAACGAGCGTCTGGTCAGCGTGCTGCGCCAGCTCCACGACGAACTCGATGCCGCCGTGCTCGACGCCTACAGCTCGACAGTCCTGCTGCCCGTGCCGTTGCCGACAGTGCGACGGGTGTCGCGACGGACATCGCCGTGGACGCGCGGGCAGCACGAGCGCTGCACATCCGCACCCAAGCCAGCCTGTTGTCGCTCGCGACGCTCGACGGCAGCGACACCGACGCCATCAGCGAAGAAGACGCACGCCCGAACGCCCGACACCGCGAGCGCGGCGATCTCGGGCACCAAGGCCCAGCCCTGGCCACGCGACACCGTCGACCAGATCGCCGCCCACTTCACCAGCCGCGGCCCCTGGAAGAACCGCCTTCCCCAGCTGATCGAAATGCTGCTGGCCTTGGGCCGCGCCGAGGCCAATGGCGAGGGGTACATGGGACGGCGGTGAGGCCTATGCGCGCTGGTGCTACCGAACTGTCGACACCTCCGTAGCATCTGCCACGATGCTGAGAGTGGTGCACAGACAATCGAAGGAGAGGTACAAGATCCTTCGCACATCACGCGTCCCTGGCGCGAGCGCCGGGCGCGGGAAGGTCGAACAGGGTGTAGATCGAGAACCCCTCGTCCCGAGCGGTCTGGATCAGCAGATCCCGAACGCGCTTGCGGTCCTCATAGATCAATTGCTCGCGGCGTTGTCGTATCAACTGCTCGAGGTGCTCAAGTTGTCGGATGGACATGCCTTGCAGCTTGAAGTGCTCCATAAAGATTCGGTCTGGGAAAGCATTGGGAAAGGTCTAAAAGTGTAGACGGTCGCCAGACCGCGCGACATGAAGATGCACAGGAAACGGCGAAATCCTCCTGTACCGCGAGGGATAGGGCGGGCATTTGAAGTCGGTGACGTCCTGATTATCCAGGTCGGACGTCCTGAACGTTTGAATGATCACGATGACGCGATCGCCAGCCGTATAAACCGGCATGCAGATTGAGGTTCGAAAGGAACCTCCCGGCCGCGTCGCTCGCGCCAAGGACGGAACGAAAAGCGCGGCGACATCACAAGCTGCCGGTATTTCGGGTGGTTTCTGCGAACAAATCGAACTAGCCGACCATGGCGCTGAAGCGAGCCGGCAAACGTGGCGCGCAGTAGGGTAACGGCTCAACGTGGTTGGATCGAAGAATTCACAACTGCCGGCGCGACGGCCTCGAATCCATCGTTAAACACGAGATCATCCAGTACGGCAGCAGGGAAGGGCCGAACACCGGCGGTACCGTCGCCAAGCTGGCCGCTACTGTTCCACCCCCAACAGCGCCCTCCTCCCGAGGCTTCAAGTGCGCACGTGTGGGAACCACCTGCCGTGATCACCGATGCCGAACTCAAACCACTCACCGCCACCGGCGTCAAGCGCTCTGCAATCGAATCATCGCCCAGCTCGCCAGAGGCGTTGTTGCCCCAGCATCGCCCTGCGCCAGCGGTGAGCAGGGCACAGGTGTGGTAGTCACCCGTAGTGATCGCCCAGGCCTCGTTCAGATCGATCACCTGCACGGGCGCCAGGCGCCGAGTGGTTGTGCCGTCCCCAAGCTGCCCGTTGCTGTTCCGACCCCAGCAGCGCACCTCGCCTCCGGAGAATAGGGCGCAGGTGTGCGCGCCACCTGCAGAGATCGCCGTGGCTCCAGCCAGGCCGATCACCGGCACCGGCACCGAGCGATTCGTCGTCCTGTTGTTGCCGAGCTGACCGTCGAAGTTGGAACCCCAGCAGCGCGCCTCGCCATCGGAGACCAGTACGCATGTATGTGAGCCTGCCGCCGTGATCGCAGTGGCCCCACTCATGCCGAACACCTCAACTGGCGTGGGACGCTCCGTGGTCGTTCCATCGCCCAGCTGGCCACTAAAGTTGAAACCCCAGCAGCGTACTTCACCCCCTTGAATCAGAGCACAGGTGTGAGAGTTGCCAGTACCAATTGCGATGGCGCCGCTAAGGCCGCCTACGGGCACAGGCGTGAGGCGCTGCGTCGTCGTACCGTCACCCAGCTGGCCGTTGCTGTTGCGACCCCAGCAGTTCACGTAGCCGCCGGCAACAAGTGCGCAAGTGTGTGAATAACCTGCAGAGATAGCGGTAGCACCGCTCAGGCCGAATACTCTCACTGGGGTCAGGCGTGGCGAGTTCGTGCCGTCGCCCAGCTGGCCGTCGAAGTTGCCGCCCCAACAGTGGACCCCGCCCCCGGCGGTCAGTGCGCACGTGTGCGACGTTCCCGCCACGATGGCCGAGGCTCCACTCAGACCGATCACAGCGACCGGCGTCAGGCGGTTAGTCGGCGTGCCGTCGCCGAGCTGGCCGCGGAAGTTGTCACCCCAGCAGCGCGCCTCGCCGTCAGCGACCAGGGCGCAGGTGTGCTGGCTACCCGCCGCTATTCCCGTAGCCGCACCCATCCCGCTCACCAAAACAGGCGATAGCCGCTGCAGGGTCGTGGTGTCGCCCAACTGACCGGAAACATTTCCACCCCAACAGTGCACCGCACCGCCAACCACTAGGGCGCACGAGTGGACGCTACCTATCGCGATCGCAGCAGCTCCGCTGAGGCCCATCACCGCCACTGGCGTGAGGTGCTGCGCAGTAGTGCCATCGCCCAGCGCGCCGATGCCATTCTCGCCCCAACAGCGTGCCTCGCCACCAGCAACGAGAGCGCAGGTATGTAGAAGACCTGCGGCGAGCGCGGTAGCGCCGCTCAGACCTTTCACCGCCACCGGCGTGAAGCGCTGCGTCGTTGTACCGTCGCCAATCTGGCCGTTGGAGTTTTCGCCCCAGCAGCGAACGTCACCCGCCACGAGCAGAGCGCACGTGTGCGAGCCACCGCCCGCTATCGCCGTGGCACCGCTTAAGCCGCTCACGGAAACCGGCCAGCGTCGCAGTGTGGTCGTTCCATCACCGAGCTGGCCGCCGGTGTTGAACCCCCAGCAGCGCACCGCGCCGCTTGCCATAAGGGCGCATGTGTGACCCCGACCCGCTGCGATAGACAACACGCCACTCAAATCGCTCACTTTTACCGGCATCAGGCGCATTTCCGTGGTGCCGTCGCCCAGCGGACCGTTGCCCCAGCACAGCACCTCGCCACCAGCATTTAGGGCACACGTGTGCTGGCCACCCGCAGTGATCGCTGTGATCCCGCTCAGACCGCGCACTGCAACAGGTGCTAGCCGCTGAGTGGTTGTTCCGTCACCCAGCTGACCGGAGCTGTTGCTTCCCCAGCACCGCACCTCGCCGTTCATGAGAAGAGCGCAGCTGTGGGCGCCTCCGGTCGCGACTTCCTGGATGCCGGTCAGCGGCACCAGCGTGTTAGCCGCTGCCCCGACACTCAAGACGCACGCAGTCAAACCGAGCACCAAAATGCTCCAAATGCACCGACACGCGCCACGCCGGCTGTGCTCCGAACTGGCTTTGCTCACGAAGTTCACCTCTTCCCTGGAACCGCTGTGAGGGGGCTATCCCTATGCACAGCCAATCAGCCTTGCATACTGGCGACGACGAAAGTACCCCTCGGCCCACAACCGAACGGTGCGCTCTCGATCGAACTCAGGGGAAGTTGATCCGAAATCGTCTGTTAGCGCTCGCGCCGTCTCCACTCCCACGGCGGATCCAACTGGACACCGTCGGCCCATACACCCCGGCCCGCCGAGCGTGCCGCCTCTTCGTCGGCCAAGTATCGCCGGCTGAATTCGCGGTAGGCCAGCGCCAGTCCTTCTGCTACGAGCGCAGCATTCAAGTCGACCTCGCCGCCGTAGCAGATGGCTACGACTCTCCCATATCGATCGATGTTGTGGGGCTCGCAGCGGACGGGGCGGCCGCCTATCAGCGCATCGAGCCGTTGCGCGGCCGTTTGCCCACACGGCCAAGGCCGGCCTTCACGCGTGCAGGTCTGGCGCGCCTCCGGCGCATCAATGCCGAAGAGGCGAATACGCTCGCCGTGGATCTCGAGGCTGTCTCCATCCACCACCGAGGCCTGACCGACGATGTCAGGCTGCACCGAAGCACACCCAGGCAGCGTCAGGCACCCAAGCGCGATTAGCGCGGCCACAGATCTGCAAGCGAACCCCATCATCTCAGCCCTCGCGCGGCGCATGGAAGAAGCCGTCCGACTTTACCTGCGCTTCGAACGAACGAGCGTGCGGCAGGTGGGCGCCCCAAGCCTTTGCCGTGCTCACCGTGACCCCGAAGGTCGAGGCGACG
>NZ_JBILJQ010000131.1:0-6865 GCF_044377145.1 Aquimonas sp. | reverse complement strand
CGAGCGCACATGCGCCCGCCATCGCCGCACCTCCGAACACGCCATCGACCGATCCTCCGTCGGGGAAACCGGAGACGGTCGGGAGAATCAGGTCAGGAAGGTAGGTGAGGTGGGCGGACGCTTACGAATCGCGAGTACGCCGAACAGCACGCCGCGCAGTACCGCGCCTGGGCTGGCCTCGTGTTCGCGTTTGCCGCTGACCAGCAGCACGCCCGAGCTGACCAGTACAAAGCCGAGCACCTGCAGCGGGCCAAGGCGCTCGCCAAGGAATACGAAAGACAGGGCGATCACGAACGGGCTGTACAGGTTGCCGATGATGCCCATCCGGCCGGCGCCAAGCTGGTTCAGGGCTTTCAGGTACAGGGTGTCGGCCAGCGCGAGGCCGATCAGGCCGCTGGCCACCGCGATCGCGATCTCGCGGATGCTGATGTCGGGCAGGCCAAAGCCGTGCACCAGCGGCAGTGCCGCGCAAAGCATCAGCAGCACCAGGGCGTTCTTGATGAAATTCAGCTGCAGCGGCGGCAGGTAGGCGCCAAGGCGCCGGTACAGCACTACGCCTATCGCCCAGGCCAGCGCACTCAACAGGGCGAACAGTTCGCCCAGACCGAAGCTGGCTGACATGGCGATATCGCGACGGGAAAGGGCGCGCAGTATGCCGAGACTTGAGTGCTGGCACTCACAGCGATGGGAAGCAGACTGCGCGGGGGCTATTCTTTGGCGCCCTGCGTCGTTCCGCCACCATGGCCCTGCAGCCCAGCTATGCCGATCGCATCGAGTTTCTGCTGCAGCTGGCAGCCAGCCTGCACACGTATGGCACCACCGCTCAGCGCCTTGAGGCCGCGATCACCAAGGTCGCCAGCCGGCTGCGCCTGCGCTGCAATGCATGGTCGAATCCGACCGGGCTGATTCTGTCCGTGGTCGATGCCGATGCCGAGGTCGAGGACGGCAACCCGCCGGCCGAGACCACCCGGGTGGTGCGACTGGAACCCGGAGATGTCGACCTGGCCCGGCTGTGCGCCGCCGACGATATCGCCGAGCGCGTGCTGGCCGGTGAAATGGGCTTGGCCGAAGGCTCACGTGCGCTGCGCGAGCTCAAGGCGCCCTCGGGCACCGCGGCCCAGGCGCTGACGGCTTTCAGCTTCGGCCTCGCCTCAGCCAGCGTCGCCGGCCTGCTCGGCACGGCTTGGGCCGATATCGCCACGGCCGCATGTATCGGCTGGGTCATCGGCCTGCTCTATGTGTTGGGTGCCGGCCGGCCGCGGCTGTCGGAGGGGCTGGACGCGATCGCGGCCCTGTTGGCGACGTTGTTGGCTACGGCGGTGGCGTTCTGGTTGGTGCCGGTGAACCTGAAGACCGTGGTGGTGGCGAGCTTGATCGTACTGCTGCCGGGTCTGACCTTGGCGAACGCCGTATCGGAACTGTCCAGCCAGCATCTGGTGTCAGGCACGGCGCGATTCGCCGGCGCGGTCGCCACCTTGCTCAAACTCACCTTTGGTACGGTCGCCGCCACCCAATTCGCACGGCTGTTGGGCTGGGTGCCGCTGGAACCCGCAGTGCCGATGCCACCGGAATGGCTGGAGTGGGCCTCACTGCTGATCGCGGCCTTTGCATTTGCCGTGCTGTTTCGCGCCGATCTGCGTGACTATCCGGTGGTGATGGCCTCGGCGGTGCTCGGCTACCTGTGCAGCCGCTACGGCGGAGCCGCCCTCGGTAATGAGGCGGGAGTGTTCATGGCCGGAATGGCGGTGAGTGCGGCCAGCAATCTATACGCGCGCACCTTCAAGCGGCCGGGCGCGGTGGTGCGGGTGCCGGGGATGATTCTGCTGGTGCCGGGCAGCGTCGGTTTCCGCAGCCTGTCATTCGTGTTCGAACGCGACGTATTCCTCGGCCTCGATACCGGGTTCACCGTCATCATCGTGCTGATCTCACTGGTGGCCGGCCTACTGTTCGGCAATCTTCTCATCCCGCCCCGGCGTAGCCTGTAGCCCTCGACGACGCAAACAAAAACGCGCCCGCTTGCACGGGCGCGTTTCTGTTGACCTCAGTGGGGCGGGGCGATTGACTGCTCCGCCCAAACGCTGATCAACCGACCAGCAGGCTGTCCGCGCTGGCGCCGGAGGCCAGTGCCGCCTTGAACCAGCCCGGGCGCTTGCCGCGGCCGGTCCAGGTCTGGCTCTGATCTGCCGGGTTGGCGAACTTGGCGCCGCTGGCGGACTTCGAACCGCTGCGCTTGCCGCTGCCGAACAGCTCGTCGATGGTGTAACCCTGGTCTTTGGCGATCTGCAGGATCTGCTTGCGGACATCGTTGATCCGCTGCTTGTGCAGGTTGCGCTTGGCCTCACCGGCCTTGGCGATGAGTTCGTCGAGTTGCTGTGGGCTGAGGCCAGCCAGATCGATGGACATTGTGGAACTCCTTGGTCTTATCGGTGGTGCAATGGGCAGCTTATCGAGGGTGTCCTTCGATTGCGCTCCGGACACTCCGGCTTATAGCCTGTTCTCTGCTCAATGACAAGCAATTGGCAGTCTCAATGGCATGAGTGGACGAAAGCACTGGACCAGCGCGCTTCGTGTGTGGCCGGCTGCGAATGCGGGCTGCCCCGACCCGCGTCCGCTTCGGAGGCTCCCACGGTCCGCCGCTGTGGCCGCCGCACGCGGCGGGGCAGACGCCAGCGCAGCCGGGCTTGCGCGCGAGTCTGGCGGCGCTATCCTCGTGGATCGATAAGCAGAATAAGATTCTGCAATGCGGAATAAACCATCGATCAACGGGGTGAACCATGGGCGTACGACAACTGTTCGAACTGGGCGGCAGGGTGGCGCTGATCACCGGCGGCTCGCGCGGCCTCGGCCTGCAGATCGCTGAAGCCTTGGGCGAGATGGGCGCGCGGATCGCGATCACGGCGCGCAAGCAGGACGAGCTCGATCGCGCGCAGGCGCAGCTGCAGGCGCTGGGCATCGAAGTGCTGGCGGTATCGTCCGATGTCGCTCGGCCCGGTTCGGCCGCGGCCTTGGTCGATACGGTGCTGGCTCACTACGGCCAGATCGACATTCTGGTCAACAACGCCGGCGCCACCTGGGGCGCGGCGGCTGAAGACCATCCGGCCGAGGCCTGGACGAAGGTGATCGATCTGAACTTGAACGGCCTGTTCGCACTGACCCAGGAGGTCGCGCGCCGCTGTCTGCTGCCCCAGGGCAAGGGCCGGATCATCAATGTATCGTCGGTGGCCGGCCTGGGCGCTTCGCCGCCTGAGGTGCTGCGCGCGGCGGCCTATCACGCCAGCAAGGGCGCGGTGGTCAACCTGACCCGCGCGCTGGCGGCCGAATGGGGCGGCCGCGGCATCACCGTCAATGGCATCTGCCCGGGCTTCTTCCACAGCAAGATGGCCGACAAGATCATCGAGCGCTCGCACGAACTGCTAACCCGGCTGACGCCGCGCGGGCAGATGGGCGGCGAGGAAGATCTGAAAGGCCTTGCGGTGCTGTTGGCCTCGGATGCGTCAGCGCATATCAACGGCCAGAACATCGCCGTCGACGGCGGCATGAGCGTGCTCTGATGGCGACCCTGCCGGCAGGTCTCAGCGAGGTTCGCCCCGCTCATCGGTTTGATGAGGCCGCACTCGCCGCGCACCTGCAAGCTCAGCTGGGCTTTGGGGGCGAACTCAAGGTCTGGCAGTTCGAGGGCGGGCAATCGAACCCGACTTACTACCTTGAACTCGGCGGTGAACGCCTGGTGCTGCGGCGCAAACCGCCCGGCCAGCTGCTGCCCTCGGCGCACGCGATCGAGCGCGAGTACCGGGTGATCCGCGCCCTGCACGGCAGCGCGGTGCCAGTCGCTGAAGGCCTTCTGCTGTGTGAGGACATCAGCGTGATCGGCACGGCGTTCTACGTGATGCGCCATGTGCCGGGGCGGATCTTCTGGGACCCGAAATTGCCCGAACTCGATGCGACCGCGCGGCGCGCGATCTTCGATGCGATGGGCGCCACCATCGCCGAGCTGCATGCAGTCGACCCGACCGCGGTTGGCCTGGCCGACTACGGCGCCAGTGGCAACTACCTCGAACGCCAGGTCAGCCGCTGGAGCCGGCAATACCTGGCCTCGGACGCGCCGCCGATCGAAGCGATGCAGCACCTGATCGAATGGCTGCCGGCGCATCTGCCGCCGCCGAACGAGGTGCGCATCGTCCACGGCGATCTGCGGCTGGACAACTTCATCTTCGATCCCGTTGAGCCGCGCGTGCTGGCGGTACTCGATTGGGAGCTGTCCACCCTCGGCGACCCGCTGGTCGACTTCGCCTACAGCACCCTGACCTGGCGGATGCCGGCCGGGGGTTTTCGCGGCCTGGCCGGGATCGATGTCGCCGCACTCGGCATTCCGAGCGAGGCCGAGTACATCGCCGACTACTGCCGACGGTGCGGCCGCGCGCTCGGCGCCGATGGCCTGCCGGCGCACTGGAACACCTACCTGGTCTTCAACCTGTTTCGACTCGCCGCGATCCTGCAGGGCGTGGCCGCGCGTGCGCTGGCCGGCAATGCGGCTTCGGCCAAGGCGACCGAAATGGGCAAGCAGGCCATCCCGCTGGCCGAGCTGGCCTGGCGGATCGCACACAAGGAAGCGCATTGATGGACTTCGACTATTCCCCCCGCACCCTCGCCCTGCTGACCCGCGTCGAGGCCTTTCTGCAGGCCGAGGTGTATCCGAACGAGGCGGCGTTCTTCGCCGAAGTCGCCACCAATCGTGCCGCCGGCAATGCCTGGGTGCCCACGCGCGTCGTCGAGGCGCTGAAGGCCAAGGCGCGCGCGGCCGGATTGTGGAACCTGTTCCTGCCCGAATCCAAGCGCGGCGCGGGCTTGAGCAATGCCGAGTACGCGCCGCTGTGCGAGCTGATGGGGCGGTCGCCGATCGCGCCCGAGGTGTTCAACTGCAGCGCGCCGGACACTGGCAACATGGAGGTGCTGGAACGTTACGGCACACCCGCGCAGCAGGCGCAGTGGCTGCAGCCGCTGCTGGCCGGCGAGATCCGCAGCTGTTTCGCGATGACCGAGCCGGAGGTGGCCTCCAGTGACGCCACCCAGATCCGCACCCGGATCGAGCGCGATGGCGATAGCTACCGCATCAACGGTCGCAAATGGTGGAGCTCGGGCGCCAGCGACCCGCGCTGCCGGATCCTGATCGTGATGGGCCAGAGCAGCCCGGATCACCCCAGCGCGCATCAGCGGCAGTCGATGGTGCTGGTGCCGATGGACACCCCCGGCGTCACCCTGCTGCGTTCGCTGCCGGTGTTCGGCTATGACGACGCCCCGCATGGCCACGGTGAGATCGTGTTCGACAACGTGGTGGTGCCGGCCGAGAACATGCTGCTCGGCGAGGGCCGTGGCTTCGAGATCGCGCAGGGCCGGCTCGGTCCGGGCCGCATCCACCACTGCATGCGCCTGATTGGCCTGGCCGAGCGCGCGCTGGAACTCATGTGCAAACGTGCGCTCAGCCGCCACGCCTTCGGCAAGGCGGTGGCGGAGCAGGGCGTCACCCGTGAGCGCATCGCCGAGGCGCGGATCCTGATCGACCAGGCCCGTCTGTTGACCTTGAACGCCGCCTGGAAGATGGACACCGTCGGCAACAAGGTCGCCGCCAAGGAGATCGCGATGATCAAGGTCGCCGCGCCGCAGATGGCCTGCCAGGTGATCGACTGGGCGATCCAGGTCCATGGGGGTGCCGGTGTCAGCGACGACTTTCCGCTGGCCTATGCCTACGCGATGGCGCGCACCCTGCGCCTGGCCGACGGCCCCGATGAAGTGCATCGAAATCAGATTGCGAAGCTCGAGCTCAAGCGCTGGGTGCAGGCATGAGCGGATCGACGGGCGATGCCGAACAGGACAGCGGCGATGCGCTCGATACCGAGGCCGGCATCCAGGCCGAAGAAGGCCGCGACCGCCGCTTCGTCACCGCGCTGGCGCGCGGACTGGCGATCCTGCGCTGCTACAAGCGCAGCGAACGCTGGCTGGCCAACAGCGAGATCGCCACGCGCACTGGCCTGCCGCGGCCAACCGTTTCGCGGCTGACCTATACGCTGACCCGGCTCGGTTATCTGGAGCACTCGCAGCGCTTCGAGAAGTACGCGCTCGGCGCCAGCGTGCTGTCCTTGGGGCATGCGTTTCTGACCGGCGAGGACGTGCGCAGCGTCGCCCGCCCGCTGATGCAGACGCTGGCCGATGAGGTGCAGGCGACCGTGCTGCTGGGGGCGTTGGATCAGACCCAGATGGTGGTGCTGGAGGTCTGCCATGGCGCGCAGGCCTTCCATATTCGTCGGGAGGTCGGTGAGCGCCTGCCGCACGGCACCACCGCGCTGGGCCGTGCCTATCTGGTGGGCTTGGACGAACAGCGCTACGAGCAGGTGCTGGCCGCCCTGCTCAACAGCGTGCCAAAGCCCAGGCGAAGTGAGGTGCGTCAAGGCATCGAACAGGCGCGCGAGGATTACCGCCAGCACGGTTTCGTGTTCTCGCTGGGCGACTGGATGCCCGAGCTGTATGCGGTCGGCGTGCCGCTGCCGATCATCGGTGGCGAGCGCGTGCTGGCGCTGTCGGTCAGCGGGCCGCTGTATGCGATGACCCGTGAGCGCCTGGTCGGTGAAGTCGGCCCCGCCCTGATGCGCGCGCGCGATCGGGTGCTGGCGCGACTGGGCTAGGCGACGAAGTCGATTGTCGCGAAGCCGGTGCCTGCGTGCGGCCGGTTCTACTCAAGCCTAGCTGTCGGATCCCGGACGATCGCGTACCTGCTTGACGAAGAGTTCCGGCTGGGTGGATTGCCAGCGTTTGAGCGCCAGAAGTGGAGTCTCGTGGTTGAGCGCCTTCTGTGGCAAGTGGTGGTTGTAGA
>NZ_JBILJQ010000073.1:0-25379 GCF_044377145.1 Aquimonas sp. | reverse complement strand
AGCCTCGAAAGAGCCGCGGGCGAGTCGATGGGTCACAACAGAGGCGCGGTTTCGGGTTCGCGCTTCAAAAAAGGCGACTCGTGGGACTCCCAGGGATCAAGTGATCGCGTTGTTCAGAGCTTCCCTAGCCCCTTGACGTCGCGGCATGTAGATAACCTTCATGCAATGCTGTCACTTGAGCATCCAGGTCGTCCAAACGGCCTGAGTTGTCAATAACATCGTCCGCCAGCGCCAGCCGCTCCGCGCGGCTGATCTGCGCGGCGAGCGCGGCGCGAGCGCTGGCCTCGTCGACGCCGTCGCGGCGCATCAGCCGCTCGATCTGCACGGCCTCGGCCACGTCCACCACCAGCACGCGATCGATCCAGGTGTAGCCGCTGCTGGCGGTCAGCAGCGGGATCGCCAGCACCACGTAGGCGGCGTCGCTGTTGCGCGCACGCTCGTGCATGCAGCTGCGGATGCGGGGGTGCAGGATCGCTTCGAGGTCCAGTCGGGCTGTGGTATCGGCGAAGATGATGCCGCGCAGGGCGCGTCGATCGAGCTGACCCGTGTGAGTCAACACACCTGCGCCAAAACGCTCGGCAATCGCCTGCAGCGCAGGCTCGCCCGGTTCGACCAGTTCGCGCGCGATCAGGTCGGCATCGATCACCGGCACGCCCAGTCGGGCGAAACGTACGGTCACGGCGGACTTGCCGGAAGCGATGCCACCGGTCACGGCAACCACGAAGGGCAGTTCAGACATGCGGTGCTCGGGCGCGGCAGGGCCGCAGACCCTAACCTGTTCCCCCGCTGCGCGGCCAGCGTCCGCGCGCAGCCCAGCCGCTACCATCCGCAACCATGAATCGCGCCCCCTTGAACATCGACCCGACCGCCCTGCCCGTTGGCAGCGGCCGCCTGCTGCTGGCCTGCAGCGGCGGGCTGGACTCCAGCGCCCTGCTGCACGCCTTGGCCCACTGCGACTGGGCGCGTCAGCGCGGGCTGTCGGCGATGCATGTCGACCACGGCCTGCAGCCGGCTTCGGCCGATTGGGCGCGGCACTGCGCTGCCCAGTGCGCGGCGCTGGAGATCGAGTTCGTAGCGCTGCGGGTGCAGGTGCCGGACGCGCCGGGCGGGCTTGAGCAGCGCGCGCGAGATGCCCGCTACGCGGCGATCGCGCCGCGCATGGCGCCGGGCGATGTGCTGCTGACCGCGCATCATCAGGACGACCAGGCCGAGACCTTCCTGCTGCGCGCCCTGCGCGGTGCCGGCGAGCGCGGTCTCGGCGCCATGCGCAGCCTGCGCAGCTTTGGAGAGGGCTGGCTGTGGCGGCCGCTGCTGAGCGTGCCGCGGGCACGCATCGAGGCCTATGCGCGCAGCCACGCCCTGCAGTGGATCGACGACCCCAGCAATGCCCTGCTCTGTCACGACCGCAACTACCTGCGGCATGCGGTGCTGCCCCTGCTGCGTCAGCGCTGGCCGCGCGCTGACGCCCACCTCGCGCTGTCGGCGCAGCGCTGCAGCGAGGCCGACCAGCGCCTGCAGCCGGTAGACGCACTCGACCTCGCCGAAGCGCAGCTGTTCGATCCGCGCAGCCTGGATCTGCGCGTGCTGCGATCGCTGGACCGCGGACGCCGCATCCGCGTGTTGCGCGCCTGGTTCGATCAATACGCCTACAGCCCGCCGACCGAACCGGTGCTACTGCAGATCGAGCGCGAACTGCTGCACGCGCGGCCCGACAGCGATGCCGAAGTGCGCTGGGGCCGGCAGCGTCTGCGCGCCTGGCGCGATGCCCTCCATCTGCAGCCTGATCTCAGCCCATGGCCGACCGAGCTTGAGCTGCACTGGGATGGCCGCGCACCACTACAACTGCCAGACGGCCACAGGCTTGAACTGCGCGATGGCCTCGGCGATCCGGTCACCGGCGTGGCCCTGCCCGAGCCGCTGCGAGTAACGCCGCGCCGCGGCGGCGAGCGCATCCATCTGCAGCCCAACCGTCCGCGCCAGTGCTTGCGCACCAGCCTGCAGACCCTGGGCGTCCCGCCCTGGCAGCGGCCGCATCTGCCTCTGCTGTGGAACCGGGAGAACCAACTGGTCGCGGTCGCCGATCTGCTGATCAATGCCGAACTCAGCGCCGCCTTGTTTGCGCAGGGCGTGTGCCTGCGTTGGGTCGGGCCTTACGGCCTGGACGCGCGCTTGGACTGTGCCAACTGACCGATTGACCGCGCTCGCAGCGCTTCGGCACACTGGACGGCATGCCTACATCCGCTCCAAGCCAAACCCCGGGCCTTGCACCCGCCGACGCGACGGCCGTCGCCGGTTTTGAACGCTCGCTCGATGAACTCGAAGGCCTGGTGCAGCGGCTGGAGAAGGGCGACCTCAGTCTGGATGAATCGCTGCAGGCCTATGAGCGCGGCATCGCCCTGTTTCGCAACTGCCAGACAGTTCTGGAGCAGGCCGAACTGCGCGTTCGCCTGCTGAGCGACCCCGAAGACCCGGCCAGCGCCCAGCCCTTCGCCCCAGATGTCCCTTGAGCCCCGGCTGCAGGCCTGGGCCGATCGCAGCGAACGCGTCCTCGCCGAGTGCCTGCCCAAGGCCGAGCACGAACCGTCTCAACTGCATGCAGCAATGCGCTACGCCTGCCTCGGCGGCGGCAAGCGCATGCGTCCGCTGCTGGTCTATGCCACGGGCCGCACGCTCGGCGCTGAAGAAATCGCGCTGGATCACGCCGCTGCGGCGGTCGAGCTGATCCACGCCTACTCGCTGGTGCACGACGATCTGCCGGCAATGGACGACGACGCGCTGCGCCGCGGGCGCCCGACGGTGCACATCGCCTTCGATGAGGCCACCGCCATTCTGGCCGGCGACGCCCTGCAAAGCCTCGCCTTCGAAGTGCTGACCGCAGCGCCGCTGGCGGCGGCAACCCGGATCGAACTGCTGCGCTGCCTCGCTGTGGCCAGCGGCGCGGCGGGCATGGCGGGCGGCCAGGCGCTTGATCTTGCCGTCACCGGCGGCAGTCAGAGTCTGGCAGCGCTTGAGCGCATGCATCGCCTGAAGACTGGCGCGCTGATTCAAGCTTCGGTGCGGATGGGCGCGCTGTGTGCAGGCGCGGATGCGGCATCGCTGGAAGCACTCGATCGCTTCGCTACCGCGCTCGGGCTCGCATTCCAGATCCGCGACGACCTGCTGGACATCCTTGGCAGCGCCGCCGAGCTTGGCAAGACGCCGGGCAAGGATGCCGAACAGGGCAAACCCACCTACCCGGCCCTGCTCGGGGTGGACGGCGCGGTCGCCGCACTCGACGCACAGGCGCAGGCAATGCAGTCGGCGCTGGATTTCCTGGCCCGGCCGGCCCCGGCGCTGGCGGCCCTGGCGCACATGACCGTGCAGCGGCGCAGCTGATCCGAGCACTCACGCGCCACGCTCCTGGCGCCTCGGCGCTGTTCAGTTAGCTGAGCGCAAGCCAAAGCCGGCTCGACCGAGCACCGGAAACCCGGGCTGCAGCGCTTGACCTCAGCAGCGCAGACGCGCAGCGTGCGGCAGCTGGTCTCGCACTTCCAAGGAGCACTTCGATGAAAGCCACTTCTTTGCTCGCCTGCGCCGCCCTGCTGGCCTGTTTCGCCTGGTCCGGCAGCAGTTTCGCCAATGATCCGACTTCGGAAATCGCCGAATCGGCGCCCGAAACCAAGCCCAAGGTGGATCGCTTCTGCCCGGATGCAACGGCCACTCGCATCAAGCGCTCGCGAGCCACCTGCTCTTCTCCCGGCCGGGTCTACAGCCGTGAGGACTTGGAGCGCACCGGGGCCATGACGGCGGGCGAAGCCTTGAGCAAGCTTGATCCCTCGATTCGCAGCGGCGGTTTCTGATTTCGTCGCAGGCTGCCAAGTGTTGAAAAGGCCGGGCTCGCCCGGCCTTTTCATTTGGCGCGCCCCACGGCGGCCTGTGTGAAGAGGTTCCCTTCGGACGCAGCGGGGACGCCCTCCATCCAGCTCCATGGCTTGCGAATGGCTGGAGCCAACGCAATCTCTGATGCACTGGCGCGGTGTCGCAGCGCAACAAGCGACCCGCGCGCAGACCCTGCCGATGCAGGCCCCGCGTGGATTAGCGCCGCCGCATCCTGCATCATTCCCGGCCTCGCGCGCCTGCCAAGAACTCAAAGCCCCCATGAAGACCAGCAACGCCATCCGCCAGGACTTTCTCGATTTCTTCAAGTCGAAGGGCCACGCCGTCGTCGCCTCCAGCTCGCTGGTGCCGGGCAACGACCCGACCCTGCTGTTCACCAATGCCGGCATGGTGCAGTTCAAGGATGTGTTTCTGGGTGGCGACAAGCGCAGCTACAAGCGCGCGGTGTCGAGCCAGCGCTGCGTGCGCGCCGGCGGCAAACACAACGACCTCGACCAGGTCGGCTACACCGCCCGCCACCACACCTTCTTCGAGATGCTGGGCAACTTCAGCTTCGGCGACTACTTCAAGCGGGATGCGATCGCCTTCGCCTGGGAGCTGCTGACCGAAGTCTGGAAGCTGCCGAAAGACAAGCTGCTGGTCACCGTCTACCACACCGATGACGAGGCCTTCGCGCTGTGGCGTGACCTGGCCGGCGTGCCGGAAGACCGCATCATCCGCATCGGCGACAATAAGGGCGCGCCGTATGCGTCCGACAACTTCTGGCAGATGGCCGACACCGGCCCCTGCGGGCCCTGCACCGAGATCTTCTATGACCACGGCGCGCACATCGCCGGTGGCCCGCCGGGCAGTCCCGATGAGGACGGCGACCGCTACATCGAGATCTGGAACAACGTGTTCATGCAGTTCGACCGCCAGCCCGACGGCACCCTGCTGCCGCTGCCGGCGCCCTGCGTCGACACCGGTATGGGCCTGGAGCGCCTGGCCGCAGTGCTGCAGCACGTGCACTCGAACTACGAGATCGACCTGTTCCAGGCGCTGATCAAGCGCGCCGCTGAAGTCACCGGCACCGCCGATCTCGAGAACAAATCCCTGCGCGTGATCGCCGACCATATCCGCGCCTGCAGCTTCCTGATCGTAGACGGAGTGCTGCCCAGCAATGAGGGCCGCGGCTAT
Source organism: Aquimonas sp. (assembly GCF_044377145.1). Classification (NCBI taxonomy): domain Bacteria; kingdom Pseudomonadati; phylum Pseudomonadota; class Gammaproteobacteria; order Lysobacterales; family Lysobacteraceae; genus Aquimonas; species Aquimonas sp. Next base: position 20,327 of record NZ_JBILJQ010000073.1, on the reverse strand, counting down.
GTGCTGCGCCGGATCATCCGCCGCGCCCTGCGCCATGGCTGGATGCTGGGCGTACGCGGCAGCTTCTTTCACAAGATGGTCGAAGCGCTGGTCGAGCAGATGGGTGAGGCGTATCCGGAGCTCAAGCAGAAGCGCGCCACGGTCGAGGCGGCGCTGAAGGCCGAAGAAGAGCGCTTCGCGGAAACACTCGATCAGGGCATGCGGATCTTCGAGGACGTCGCTGCGCGCAGCACCGATCAGATCCCGGGCAAGGACGCCTTCCGCCTGTACGACACCTACGGCTTCCCGGTCGACCTGACCGCCGACATGGCGCGCGAGCGCGGCATGGGCGTGGATATGGCCGGCTTCGAGGCAGCGATGAACCAGCAGCGCGAGCAGGCCCGTGCCGCCAGCAAGTTCGCCTCCAGCGGCTCGCTTTCGGCGGATGTGGTCGCCAGCCTGTCGCCGACCGAGTTCATCGGCTATGAGGCGCTGGAATCGGCCGCGCTCAAGGTGCTTGCGGTGCTGCGCGACGGCGCCTCTGTTCAGGCCCTGAATGAAGGCGAGCACGGCCTGGTGCTGCTCGACCGCACGCCCTTCTACGCGGAAAGCGGCGGCCAGGTGGGCGACCACGGCCTGCTGTCCGGCGCGAACGCGCGCTTCGAGGTGGCCGACACCCACAAGCTGGCCGGTGTGTTTCACGGCCATGTCGGCCATGTCAGCAGCGGTCGCATCGCGGTCGGCGATGTGCTTACAGCGCAGGTCGACTCGGTGCGCCGACAGGCGACCGTCCTCAACCACAGCGCCACTCATCTGCTGCACGCCGCCCTGCGCGATGTGCTGGGCGACCACGTGCAGCAGAAGGGATCGCTGGTCGCGCCGGATCGCCTGCGCTTCGACTTCAGCCACTTCAACCCGGTCAGCGCCGAGCAGCTGCGCACCATTGAGGACATGGTCAATACCGAAGTGCGCCGCAATGTGGCGGTGGAAGTGCACCACATGGCGATGCAGGAGGCATTGGATTTCGGCGCGATGGCCCTGTTCGGTGAAAAGTACGGTGAGCACGTGCGCGTGCTGAAAATGGGCGCGTTCAGTACGGAGCTGTGTGGCGGCACCCATGTCGAACGCACCGGCGATATCGGTCTGTTCAAGATCATTTCCGAGGGCGGTGTGGCCTCGGGCGTGCGCCGCATCGAAGCGGTCACCGGTGCCGGCGCGCTGGCCCTGGTGCGCGAAGAACAGCAGCGTCTGGATGAAGTCGCCGACCTGCTCGGCACCAGCCCGGCCGACATCGGCGGCAAACTGCGCCAGCTGCTTGAGCGCCAGAAGCAGCTGGAGAAAACCCTCGATCAACTCAAGGCGAAGTCCGCGGCGAATGCCGCCCTTGAACTCGCCGACAGCGCGATCGACCTTGGCGGCTTCAAGCTGATCGCCGCCCGCCTGGACGGTCTCGACGCCAAGGCCCTGCGCGACTCGGTCGATGTGCTCAAGAACAAACTCGGCGACGCCGTAATCCTGCTCGCCACTGGCAGCGAGGGCAAAGCCTCGCTCGCCGCCGGCGTGGCCGGCTCGGCGCTCGGCAAGGTCAAGGCCGGCGACGTCGTCTCCTTCGTCGCCGCCAAAATCAATGGCAAGGGCGGCGGCCGCCCGGACATGGCCCAGGGCGGCGGCGACGACGGCCCGGCGCTGGCTGCGGCGCTGGCCGAAGTCGAGGGCTTTGTGCGCGGGAAGCTCTGAGGGCTGGGATTCGGGATTCGGGATTGCGGGGCCCGCTGCTGTGGCGAATCGCGCGGCGGGCCCTGTGGCTTTCACTCCATAAGCAAGCAGGCTGCCCATCGCCCTGCAAGCCACGAGCTGCGAATCCCCAATCCCGACTCCCGAATCCCCGCCCCTATTTCACCAACAGCACCGGCACCGCCACCGCATGTACGACCCGCGTGGCGGTCGAGCCCATCAGCAGGTTCGAGATCGCTCCCATGCCACGGGTGCCCATGATCACCGTGTCACAGCCGTTGTGCTCGACCGCTTTGACCACCTGCTCGGCCACGCCGCCGAGCACGGTGTGGGCGGTGTAGCTCAGGCTTGCCCTGTCGAGCATTTCGCGGGCGCCGATGAGGGCTTCGTCAGCCGCGCGCAGGGCCGCCTGGCCCAGGCTTTCCAGCAGGCTGGCGGTGAGGTAGTCGCCGTACACCACCGGCGGGTCCTGCACGTTCAGCAGATGAATACTCAAACGACCGTATTCGCTGGCGAAGTCGATCGCATACTGCAGCGCGCGCTTTGAACTTTCAGAACCATCGAAGGGAATCAGTACCGTACGCATGCGCGTCTCCCAGCAGGTCGGGCAGGCAGGCCCGGGTCAGGTCCGAGTGTGCCGCACGAGTCCGGCGAAATCTTGACGCCAATCAACTGACAAAGGCGCGACGCGGCGGCACACCGCTTGCTTGAGCCTGTCCACATCCATGGAAACGCCCCGCAGACCACCGATGCCCGCAGACCCGAACGAACACTGGAAGGACAAGTACCTCGATTCGATCGACCGTCTCGAACGCGAGGAAGCCCGCTGGAACCGGATGGATACGACCCTGCGCAGAGCGATCGGTCGGCTCAGCATCGCCTGCCGTGGCCTCGACAACCGCCTGGATGCGGAGCTGGCCGAGTTCGCCAAGGTGATTCGACAGAAAGCCGACATCGAGATCCTCGAAAACCGCATCGATTCGTTGTCCGAGGCGATCGTTGCCCTGGATGAGGCACCGGCAGCGCCAACGTTCACGCCAACGCCTGAGCTGATCGCCAGCACCCAGGTCAGCAGCAGCGACCACGGCGCCGGCCTGCTGCTGCATCTGCTTGGCCAGATCGCGCCCGACTCCGCTACCGCGCCCGATCTCAAGACCCTGGCCGACCGCATTGTGCCGGGCATGAGCCTCGACAACCTGCGCCCCTTGGCCGACACCCTGGCGGAGTTGATCAACCGCCAGCAGCAAAGCGTCAACCAGGAGCGGCTTAGCCTGGAAGGTCTGCTGGCCCAGGTCGACACCCGGCTGGACGAGTTCGCGACCTACCTGCTGCAGGACCGCGCCGCACGCGACGACGAACGCAGCAGCCGCAGCACCCTGACCACCCAGCTGCATGCTGAAGTCGACACCCTCGGCAGCCACACCCGCCAGGCAACCGAGCTCGATCAACTGAAAACCCAGGTCAGCACGCGTCTGACCGCCATCAACACGCATGTGCAGGACTACCGCAGCCGCGAGGAAGAGCGCGTCGCGCGCCTGGAAGAACGCGGCGACGCCATGCGCTCGCGCATCGACGAGCTGGAACGCGAGACCTCGCATCTGCGGCAGTCGCTGCAGGTTGAACAGCAGCTGGCCGCGACCGATCCGCTGACCCGCATCCCCAACCGGCTGGCCTACCAGCAGGAGCTGCAGCTGGAGTTCAATCGCTGGCAGCGCTTCCGCAAGCCGGTGACGCTGGCGGTGTGGGATATCGATCTGTTCAAGAGCATCAACGACTCCTATGGTCACAAGGCGGGCGACAAGGTGCTGTTCGCGGTCGCCCAGCTGCTGCGCAAACATCTGCGCACCACAGACTTCGTCGCCCGGATCGGTGGTGAGGAGTTTGTCACCTTGTTGCCGGGCGCCGATGCATTGCAAGGCCAGAAACTGTGCGAAGAGCTGCGCCGCAAGCTCGGCCAGCTCGGCTTCCACTTCGGCGGCAAGCCAGTGAAGATCACCGCCTCGGTAGGCCTCAGCGAGTTCCGCGTCGAAGACACCCCCGACAGCGTGTTCGAACGCGCCGACCGCGCGCTGTATGTGGCGAAGAAGGGCGGACGGGATCGGTCGGTGGTGGAGTGATTCTGCGGCGATGGGGAATGGCCACAGGCGGCGCGCGCAACCTGAAGACATATCGTTTGCGGGCACCGCGACACTCGCCAACCAGCGACGCCCCAGGTTTAACGATTCCCGATTCCCGATTCCCCACTCCCGGACCTCAAACCGGAAACGGCATCCCGCCCAGCCACAGCGAACCGGCAGCCAGCGCCGTCGCGATGCCCGTGGCTGCCAGCACATCGCTTGGATAGTGCAGGCCAAGAACAACGCGTGACACCGCCACGCTGGCGCTGAAAGGAATCAGCAATGCGGCCAGCTGGGGGTAGTGCGACAGCGCCACCAGCGCGAACGACACCGCGTGCAGGGTGTGTCCGGAGGGGAAGCTGAACTCGTCCAGCGGTCGCACCAGCGGGCGGATGCGGCGGTCGGAGGCAAACGGTCGCGGACGGCGGGTCCAGCGTTTCAGGCCGCGGTACAGCAGCAGGGCCACGCCGCCGGTGGCGGCCATGTGTGCGGACGCTGCCAGGCCGGCATAGCCATCGGCGAGCACGATCACCGCCATCAGCGCGTACCAGAACACCCCATCACCGAGCCGGCTGACGGTGGCGAAATAGCGCCGAACCAAGGCGCGGTGACCCCAGCGGTTGCAGGCCAGACAGAACGACGCTTCGCCACGACTCAGCCGGGTGTTCATGCCGCCCTCCGGTCAACCAGTTCGTTCAACAGCGCAGCAAAACCGGCCGCAACGCTGGCCGGGCTCAAGTGGGCGATCGCGGCGCGCGCAGCGGCACCGCTGCGCTGGCGCAGTTCGGCATCCAGACCGAAGCGGATCACAGCGTCGATGAAGGCGGCGGCGTCATCGCAGGCGATAGCGGCACCGTGTTCGCCATCGCGCAGATGCTCGCGCGCGGCGCCGTAGTTGTAGGCCACGGTCGGCAGGCCACTGGCCATTGCCTCCAGGGTGACGTTGCCGAAGGTTTCCGAGAGGCTTGGAAACACGAACAGATCGGCGCTGGCGAAGGTCGCCGCCAGCTCTTCGCCGCGCAGCACGCCGGTGAACACGAAATCCGGATTGGCCGCCTGCAGCTCGGCCCGCGAGGGACCATCGCCGACAAACACGAAGCGGGCGTTCGGCTGCCGAACCTGCAGCGCCCGAAACGCCTGCACCGCGAGGCCGAGGTTCTTCTCCGGCGCGATGCGGCCGACATGGATCACCGCGACATCATCGACAGCAAGCCCAAGGCGCGTGCGCAGCCCGGCGCTGCGACGCTGCGGGTGGAACAGCGCGGTGTCCACAGCGCGGCGCAGCAGGCGAACGCGATCAAAGCCCTGGCCGGCCAGAAAGTCCGCCAGCTCCTGAGTCGGCACCAGGGTGGCATTGCCGCGATTGTGGAAACGGCGCATCCAGGCGAACACCAGCGGGCGCAAGAAGCCCACACCGTAGCGGCCTGCATAGTCATCGAAGCGGGTATGGAAGCCGGTTGCCACCGGAATGCCCAGCCGCCGCGCGACCCGCAGCGCGGAGCCGCCGAGCGGGCCCTCAGTGGCGATGTACAGCGCGTCCGGGCGCTGCTGCTGCCAGCGCTGCAGCAGCTGGCGCCCGGCCGGCAGTCCGAAACGCAGACCGGGATAGCGCGGCATTTGCGCACCGGCGACCAGCCATTCGCCTTCGCGCTGCGGTGACGAGGGTTCAGTCTGGCGCGGGCGGACGATCTCCACCGCATGGCCCAGTTCGCGCAAGCCATGCTCCAGCCCGGCGACAGTCAAGGCCACGCCGTTGACCTCGGGCGGGTAGGTTTCGCTGACCAGGCTGAAACGACGCGGTATCGGCATGCCACCAGCGTGGCCGCGCGCCATGTCGCCACCGTGACGCCACGGTTAAACCGCGATGACAGAGACAGTTCAGGTCATTGCGGGCCGCCTACTCGTCGTCCGCCGGCTCGATCAGGATCTTGCCGCTGCGCGCTCCGGCGGCGGCAGCGGCGATTGCGTCCTGGATGCCGGCCACCGGATAGCTGGCGGCGATCCGCGCCTGCAGCTTGCCCTCGGCGATCAGGCGGGTGAGCTCGCCGTACACCTCGGCCTGCTCGGCGCGGCTGGCCTGCCCGAACCAGCGCGCCAGCCAGAATCCGACCAGACGCACATCGCGGAACACCAGCGAGGCGGCAGAGATCTGGCACGGCTCGCCGCTCATCATTCCGTAGTTCACCACCGTGCCGCCGTTGGCCAAGCAGCTCGCCAGACGCTCGGTAGCCGCGCCGCCCACCGCATCGATGCCGAGCCGGATCTTGGCCTTGCCGGTGGCCTCGCCCACGCGCTGCCGGATGTCATCGCCATCGACCAGCAGCACATCACCGCTGTTGTCGGCCATGTCTTCGCGGGCCGAATCCCGGCGCACCAGGTTGACGGTCTTCAACCCGCGCAGCCGGGCCAGCTCGATCAGATAGCCACCCACGGCCGAGTTGGCTGCGTTCTGGATCACCCAGTCGCCGGGTTCAAGCGCGACGAATTCGCGCAGCAGCAGCAAGGCGGTCGGCGGATTGATCGCCAGCATCGCCAACTGGCGCGGGTCGGCGCCATCCGGCAGCGGCACCAGCAGCTTGGCCGCGGTCTGGACATGAGTGGCCCAGGTGCCGCAGCCGACCGGCAGCAGCACGGTCTGCCCAGCTTTCAGCCCCTGCACGTCAGCGCCAACGGCCTCAACCCGACCGACACCCTCATTGCCGCCAATGGCGGGCAGCGGCGGCAGCGAGCCGTACTGGCCGGTCAGGGTCAACACGTCACTCGGATTGATCGCCGCTGCCAGCACGCGCACGCGCGCTTCCTCCGCGCCGAGCGCAGGCAGCTCGAAGTCGACCGCGGCGATGACATCCTGCGGCACCGGGCCGCGGGTTTCGTATTGGGCGCGTTTCATGGCGATGCTCCTGTGCTGGGGCGGCGAGCGTAGCAAGTCCGCGCGCCGCACCGCTGCAGTGCAGCCACGTTCCGCACTGCGAAGGGAAGCGAGCAAGGGCAGGACTTCCCGGACACGGCGCGCGCGCCGAAACGGGTTAGCCTCACAGGCTTGCCCAACGGGATACCTGACCATGCGCAGTACCGCCGCCCTGTTCGCCTTCAGTGTTTCAGCCCTGCTGTGCGCCCCACTCGCCCTCGCCGCCGACCAGTTGATCCAGGCCGGCCGCCTGCTGGATCGCCCCGGCGAAGCGCCGCGCGGTGCCAGCACGCTGCATGTGCGCGATGGCAAGGTGGTGGAAGTGCGTGAGGGACACGTGGGTGCGGCGGAATTCGGCATCGCGGCAGCGGAGGTCATCGATTTGAGCGATCACTTTGTGCTGCCCGGCCTGATCGACAGCCATGTGCATCTGTCTTCCGACCGCGGCGGAGTGGCGGGTCAGTTGGCCGGCGTGCAGATGAACCCGGTCGATGTCGCCTACGAGGCGCAGATGAATGCGCGCAAGACGCTCATGGCCGGTTTCACCACCGTGCGCAACCTCGGCGATGGCGACGGGGTGATCCGCGCGCTGCGCGACGCGGTCAAGGCGGGCAAGGTCGACGGGCCACGTATCCTCACCGCCAACTCAAGCATCTCGGCCACCTCGGGCCATGCCGATCCGACGCTCGGCTTCCGCACCGACCTGCGCGCCGCAGTAAACCGCAACGGCAATGTCTGCGATGGTGTCGATGCCTGCCGGCGCGCAGTGCGCACTCAGATCTCCGAAGGCGCCGATGTGATCAAGATGACCATCACCGGCGGCGTCAACAGCCGTATCGGCGCCGGCCTTGGCGCACAGATGTTCGAGGACGAGGCCCGCGCCGTAGTCGAAACCGCGCGCATGTACGACAAGAAGGTCGCCGTGCATGCCCACGGTGCCGATGGCATCAACCTGGCCCTGCGGCTGGGCGTGGATTCGATCGAGCACGGCACCCTGCTGGACGAGGACAGCATCCGGCTGTTCCGCGAATCCGGCGCGTACTACGTGCCGACGCTGTCGACCGTGAACGGCTATCTGGCCCGCATCGCCGCCGACCCCAATGCCTACACCGGCGAAGTGCGCGCCAAGATCGACTGGCGCATCGGCATCACCGGCAAATCGCTGGAGCGCGCGGTGCCGGGCGGGGTGAAGATCGCCTTCGGCACCGATGCCGGGGTCAGCCTGCACGGCCGCAATGCTGACGAGTTCGAGCTGCTGGTGAAGCATGGCCTGACCCCGATGCAGGCGATCGTCGCCGCCACCGCCAATGCCGCTGATCTATTGGGCTTGGCCGATCAGGTCGGCGCATTGACGCCGGGCTTGCAGGCCGACCTGATCGCGGTGGAAGGCGATCCGCTCAGCGACATCACGGTGCTGAAGCAGGTCGACTGGGTGATTCAAAGCGGGCGGGTGGTGAAACAGCCCGAGCACTGAGCATGGCTTTCGCTGGGCGGGCACGGCGGGTTGCGCAGGTGCACATGGGCAAGGTGAGCGACGCGGCGTCGTCGCCTCACAACCCAGTGCAGAAACGGTTCTGCTTGCCCGTGCGCGCGCCACGGCCGGCGACGCGAGCACATTGGGGCAGGTACTCCCCTACTTCCAGAACGTGATCCGACGTGGCGGCGGTGCAGGCCGCGCTTCGCGGTCGACCAGCACACCGTCGCGCGCAGCGGTCGGGAGGCGTGCGACCTCCAGCACATGCTGGCCGGGCGGCAGCTGGTCAATCGGAATCATCGCGAGGAAAGCCGGCACTTCCGGCTCAGGGCCGGCGTGGAAGCTCAGCGCAACCTGGAGCGGCTCTCCGTTCAAGGCCAAGGCGTGCAGACGCGCGGCGCACTCGAGGACGCGCGCGGCGGCTGAGGCTTCTGCCGCATCCGCTGCACGCACTCGCTGCATCGAGTCCGGTTCGTCGTCGAGGGCGCGATAGGCGGCCTGGCTCTCGTCGGACGCTTCGCGCAGAGCGGGCTCGTCGCCGGGACACAGCGACTGCAAGGCCGCGGGATGCTGCTGCACCTGGTAGGGAATCACCAGCCGCAGATAGTTGCCGCGCACGTTCACCGAGGGAATGTGCGGCAGCAGCGCGTGCACCAGAGGATCGCGCTGGTCGGCATAGTGGGCGGGCTCAAGCGCATGCGCACCATCGAGCTGGGCGATGAAGCGCGCCTCGCCCGCCGAGAACTTCGCGCGTTCCCAGAGCATGTCGAGCTCCGCGATCCCGATCAGGGCATAAAGCAGGGCCAGCAGCACCAGAGTCCCACGCACGACGCCGAACCGGCTGGTAAAGACCAGCATCAGGCCAGTACTCATGCGCGCCAGCGGCAACAACAGCTGCAGGCGCTGCACGGGCGCGACCCAGTGCAGCCAGGCCGCGGCGGTTGCGCGCCGGGCGATTCTCCTGTCGAGCCAGTTGGCCAGAAAGCTCAGGCTGATCCAGGTCGCGATCATGATGATCAGGATCCACTCGAAATGGCGGCCGCCGAAGGGTAGAACCAGCAGCCAGGCCGCGAACGTGAACAGGCCCATGGTGAGCAGCGAGAACAGGGTCATCACCACCATCAGCGCCGCCACTGCGAACATCTGGCTGGCGATGTCGTCGCTGCGATCGATCAGACGCTTCAAGGTAAGCAACTCGCGGCGCGCCACCGCCCGGAAGCGCGGCCCGTAGCGCAAGCGTCTCCAGCGGATGCCGCCGGGATACACCGATCGCAGGCCGATTGCGGCGACCCACAGCCCTCGCGTCATCAAATGCGCCAGCAGGGTGAAAATCAGGGTGTAGGCGATGACCTTGGCGAACATACCGGCAAGGCCGACGAATTCCTGCAGCTCGCTACCCAGTCGGGCGTCCCAGAACAGCAGCTGCGTGGTCAGCCAAGCCGGCACCTGCATCAGCGCGAACACGGTCGCACCGGACAGCAGCAGCTCGACCTCCCAGGTCGGCGCGGTATCCGCGGGCAGGCGGAACTGCGACAGCGGCGCCTTGGCGATCCGCTGCAGAACGGGGTCGGTTGCGCCCTCGACGCCTGCGGCGGCGGGATCGTTCCGGCTGTTGTCACTGCCCTGCATCCTCATCTCCTCACTGCCCAAGCGCAGGGATGATGCGGCAAAGCTGCAGGTGAAGCAGCCATGGCACGTGCCCTCGGCTGCGCCACTGATGTGTGGACGGTCTCGAGGTTTACTTCTTGCTCGCGACCTGTGCGTGGCTGCGGATGAAATCGCGCAGCTTGGGGTAGACGGTCTCGCGCCAGCGCCGGCCACTGAAGATGCCGTAGTGCCCGGCACCGGGCACCTCGAAGTGCTCGCGCATGTTTGCCGGCACGCCGGTGCACAGCTTGTGCGCCGCACGCGTCTGGCCGATGCCGGAGATGTCGTCGAGCTCGCCTTCGATGGTCATCAGGGCCACGCCCTTGATGTCCTGCGGGCGCACGCGCTCGCCGGCCACGTCCCACTCGCCACGCGGCAGGAGATGCTCCTGGAACACCACACGGATGGTGTCGAGGTAGTACTCGGCCGGCATGTCGAGCACGGCGTTGTACTCGTCGTAGAAGCGCCGATGGCCGTCGGCGTCCTCCAGGTCACCGCGGACCAGATCCTCGTAGAAGTCCCAGTGCGAGCTCATGTGCCGACCCGGGTTCATCGCGATGAAGCCGGCATGCTGCAGGAAGCCCGGATACACGCGGCGACCGGAACCGGGGAAGTTCGGCGGCACGGTGTGGATGACGGTGTTCTGGAACCAGCTGTGCGGCTTGTTGACGGCGAGATCATTGACCTTGGTCGGCGACTCGCGCGGGTCGATCGGGCCACCCATCATGGTCAGGGTGCGCGGCAGCTTCTCGCCGCGGCTGGCCATCAGTGACACCGCCGCCAGCACCGGAACGGTCGGCTGACAGACCGAGATCACATGCAGCTTCTCCGCGCCGATATGGCGGATGAATTCTTCGATGTAGGCGATGTAGTCATCCAGATGAAACGGCCCGGCCGCGACCGGCACCATCCGCGCATCGATCCAATCGGTGATGTAGACCTTGTGGTCCTGCAGCAGGGTTTTGACCGTATCGCGCAGCAGGGTCGAGTGGTGCCCCGACAGCGGCGCCACCACCAGCACCACCGGATCGTCCTTGAGGTCGTTGACCACTTCGGAATCGTCAGAGAAGCGCTTGAAGCGGACCAGCTTGCAGAACGGCTTGGCCAGGGTGCAGTACTCGACGATCGGAATCTCGTGGCCGTGCGCCACCACGCTGCGGATGTCGAACTGCGGTTTCTCGTAATCCTTGCCCAGGCGATACATCAGCTCGAAGCCGGCCGATATGCGATCGGCGCCCGGCAGCTTGGACATCCAGCTGCCGCGGTCGCCGTACATGCGCGCGGTGGCTTCGGAATAGGCGATCAGCGGGCTCATCAGCGAGCGCTGGAATTCGTGGAAGTGGTACAGCATTGCGGCTTCTCCTCGATGGGCCCTACCTGCACGGCGCTTTGAGCAATTGAGCAAGCGCTCTCGAACTCGCGCACCGGTCGGGCTGGCACGTGTTGCTATGCAGCAAGCATGCCACGGATGCCGGCTGCGCATCGTGTGCGGGCCGTCACGCCTGGCCCGGACCTTGGTCAGGGGTCCGGCGCGACCAGCGCAGAATCTGCCGGTGGATTTCGGCCACGCCGTCCGTCAGCGCAGCCGGACCGGGCTGCAGGATCAGCGGCGATTTGATCTCGACCAGGAACTGCTCGCGCACTGCAGGAAGATCCGCCCATCCGTGGCGCGCGGCGACCGTGTCCGGTCGGAACTTCTTGCCGCACCACGAGCCGAACACGATCTGCGGGGCGCGCTCGATGATCGAGCTGTCGTCCGCCAGGATGCGCTGCTTCGCCAGCGGCTCGATCGCGAGCTCAGGAAAAATGTCGTCGCCGCCAGCGATACCGATCAGTTCGGACACCCAGCGGATACCGCTGATCCGCGGCTCGTCCCATTCCTCGAAATACACCCGCGGCCGCTGCGGCAGCCGTGCTGCTGCCTGCGCGATCGTCGCAAGGCCGGCCTCAAGCTGATCGGCCAGCGCCAATGCGGGCCCGGCGGCGCCGACCAGAGCTCCCAGACGGCGCACGTAGTCGAGAATCTCCTCCACGCTGCGGTGGTTGGAGATCCACACCTCCACGCCGCGCCGGATCAGTTCGGCGGCGATATCGGCCTGGATATCGGAGAAGCCGATCGCGAGGTCGGGCTTCAGCGCGAGGATGGCCTCGACCTTGGCCGAGGTGAACGCCGACACCTTGGGCTTTTCGCGCCGCGCCTGCGGCGGCCGCACGGTGAAGCCCGAGATGCCGACGATGCGCGCCTGCTCACCGAGCAGGTACAGGGTCTCAGTCGGCTCCTCAGTCAGGCAGACGATGCGGCGCGGGCCGCGCAGAGGCAGGCTCATCGGCGTCCGCTCACGGGTACAGCAGCCGCTTCCGCCACTCGCCGTCGATAAGCTCGTAGCGATGCCGATCGTGCAGGCGATAGGGCGCGCCGTACCAGAACTCGATCAGGTCCGGCACCACCCGATAACCCGACCAGTGCGGCGGACGGCTGACCTCTCGGCCCGCGTGCTCGCGTTCGAGATCAGCCAGTCGAGTCTCCAGAGTCGAGCGCGCGTCGAGTGTTTCCGACTGCAGCGAGGCCCAGGCGCCGAGCTGGCTGGCGCGCGGCCGTGATGCGAAGTACGCATCGGCTTCCTCGGCGCTGACCGCCTGCACAGAACCTTCGATTTTGGCCTGCACCTGGTAGCGCAAGGTCTTCCACAGGAACAACAGGGCTGCGTGAGGATTCGCCGCGAGCTGCCGGCCTTTGCGGCTGTTCAAGTTGGTATAGAACACGAAGCCCCGATCGTCGAAGTCCTTCAGCAGCACCGTGCGGACCGACGGACGACCCGCGGCATCGGCGGTGGCCAGGCTCATCGCCGTGGGCTCGGGGTCACCGACCGACTTCGCCTCATCAAGCAGGTCGCGAAAGGTGATCAGGGCTTCGGCGTACAGGTCGGTCATCGCGCGGCTCCGTCAGAACTGGCTGGAATGAAACAGAAGTGAACATTCGGTCGACGCGGTGTGAACTGCGCAGTCTCGAAGCCGATTGCCCAGGCTCAAGCACCGGGACCATTGGGGGAGGCGGCAAGTGTAGCGTCTGCCCCAGGATTGCCGAACGGTTGAACCTCGAGCTATGCGCCCGGTCAATCACCGACCGTCGCTGTCTGGAGCTCGTCCGCCGTGTCCTCATCGCGCCGCCTGCTGGCCCCGCTGCTGCTGATCGCTTTGCTGTTCGCGCCGCTGGTGCACGGCGCTGAATCCGAGTCGCTGGCCACCGATCATCTGCACTCACGGCTGGTGGCAGCCACCGACACCGTGCAGCCCGGCGACACCCTGCGCATCGGCCTGCTGCTTGAGCACGCGGCCGGCTGGCACACCTACTGGAAGAACCCCGGCGACTCCGGCCTGCCGACGCGAATCCGTTTTGAGATGCCGGAGGGTGTCAGCGCCAGTGCGATCGACTGGCCCTTGCCGGAGCGCCAACCCGCGGGCGGGCTGACCAACTTCGGCTACAGCCACACCGAACTGCTGCCGCTGAGCATCGAAGTGCCGGCGGATTTCAGCGCGGATGCGCTCGAGTTCACGGCCAAGGCGAGCTGGCTGATCTGCGAGGTCGAGTGCATTCCCGGCAGCGGCGAGTACCGTCTGCGTCTGCCGGTATCGCGCGAGGCGGCGGCGATTGACCCGGACTGGGCGGCGGTCTTTGCGCGCGCTGAACAGCGTCAGCCGATGGCCCTGACCAGCAGCGGTGCCCGCTACGCCGCGAATGAGAACGGTGTGGGGATCCAGCTGCCGCTCGCTGCGGAGCTCGCCGAGGCCTTCAGTGCAGGCGTCGAAGGCTGGACCCTGATGCCGGCGACGCCGCAGATTCTCGCCAACGCCGACACCCCGCGCCTGTACGTCGACAACAACGCGCTGCAGATCGCGGTGGCGCGCTCGGAGTTCTTCGCCAGCGCACCGCCGCGGATCGAATTGCTGCTGAGCAATGGCGAGCGCGGCTTCGCCTTCGAGGCGGTGCTGGATGCCGGACTGGGCGCGATGGCGAATGGCGCGGCCAACGGTGACCGTCCCGCGCCGCTCGGACTGCTGCTGGCGCTCGCCTTCGCCTTCGTCGGTGGGCTGGTGCTCAACCTCATGCCCTGCGTGTTCCCGGTGTTGAGCATCAAGGCGATGGGTGCGGTCGAATCCGCAGACAATCCCGCCGAGCTGCGCAGCCATGGGCTCTGGTACACGCTCGGCGTCGTGTGCAGCGTGCTGCTGGTGGCGGCCGTACTGCTCGCCCTGCGCGCCGGCGGACACGCACTGGGCTGGGGCTTCCAGCTGCAGGAGCCGGGCTTCGTTGCCGCGATCGCCCTGCTGTTGTTCGCGATGGGCCTGAGTTTCTCCGGCCTGTACGAATTCGGCGCCAGCATGGCCGGCATCGGACAGCGCCTGACCGAAGGCGGCGGCCGCCGCTCGGCCTTCTTCACCGGCGTGCTCGCCTGCGTAGTCGCCAGCCCGTGCACGGCGCCGCTGATGGGTACCGCGCTGGGTGCCGCGCTGGTGCTGCCGGCCTATCAGGCGCTGTTGGTGTTCGCCGCGCTTGGCCTGGGCCTGGCCTTCCCGATGCTGGCCTTGGGCTATGTGCCAGGGCTGGCGCGACTGCTGCCACGCCCCGGCGTGTGGATGCAGACCTTCCGTGAGTTCCTCGCCTTTCCGATCTATTTCACCGCGCTGTGGCTGGTGTGGGTGTTCGGCCAGCAGACCTCGATGCTGGCGCTGGCCGCGCTCGGTGCCGGCCTGATCCTGGTCGCGTTTGCGATGTGGCTCCTGCGCCTCGCCCAGCATGCGCAGGGTGCACCGCTCGCGCTCAAGGTGCTTGCAGCCGTCAGCGTCGCGACTGCGCTGGCCTTGCCGCTGACAATGCCTGCGGCACCGCCCACGGAATCTCAGCCGGTCAGCGCCCTGCATTCGCCGTGGTCCGCGCAGCGCTTGGCCGAGCTGCGCGCCGCCGGCACGCCGGTGCTGGTCAACATGACCGCCGACTGGTGCATCACCTGCCTGGCCAATGAGCAGGTGGCGCTGTCCTCGGACGCGTTCGCCGCCGCGATGCGGGAGCGCGGCGTGACCTATCTGAAAGGCGACTGGACACGTCAGGACGCGGACATCACAGCCTTTCTTGAATCCTTCGGCCGCAGCGGCGTGCCGCTGTATGTGCTGTATCCACCGCACGGCGAACCCGTCGTGCTGCCCCAGCTTCTGAGCCCCGCGCTGGTGCGCGAGGCGATTGAAGAACTGCCGCCGGCCCGTGCCGACGGCTGACGCCGCCCTACCCCACCAACGGAGACCCGCCATGCGCAGTGCATCCCTGTCCCGCCTCGCCCTCGCCAGCCTGATCGCCTTCGGCGCAAGCCTCGGTGCCGCCCAGGCCGCCCCGCAGATCGGCGCCGCCGCGCCGGAGTTCAGCTTGACCGACGCTGACGGCAACACCCGCAGCCTGTCCGAGTTCCGCGGCAAGACCGTGGTGCTTGAATGGACCAACCACGAATGCCCGTTCGTGAAGAAGCATTACAACGGCACCAATATGCAGGCGCAGCAGCGCGCTGCCGCCGAGTCCGGCGTGGTCTGGCTGACCCTGAATTCATCGGCGGCCGGCAAGCAGGGCCATGTCGATGCCAGCACCGCCAAGCAGATCGCCGGCGACTGGAACGCTGCCAACGCTGCCTATCTGTTCGATGCCGATGGCACCGTCGGCCGCGCCTATGCCGCCAAGACCACACCGCACATGTACGTGATCGATGGCGAGGGCGTGCTGCGCTACAACGGCGCCATCGACAGCATCCCGAGCGCCGACGTCGCCGACATCGCCGATGCCGTGCAGTACGTGCCGACCGGCCTGTCCGAGCTGAGCGCTGGCGGCAGCATCAGCACGTCGGTGACCCAGCCCTACGGCTGCAGCATCAAGTACGCCGATTCCTGAGGCGCCGGCGCGACTGGCCGTGTGCGGATTACGCCCTGGCAGGCGCTGTTCGCAGCGCGCGTAACCCGTCATGCCGCGCAGATAGGGTGTCGTTCCGCGGCCAAGACCGATCGAGGCGTGGTGACCTGGCGCTCTCAGCCGAAGACCTCGACGCATCTGGATGCGGTCGATTGGATGCTCAGGTCGAAGTCGCCTGCATGCTTTTCATCCAACCGCTGAAAACCACACGCGCTCAGCGCGCCGCAGATTCCTCTCGGATCTGCGGCGCGCACGTCGTGAGCGGACAACGCGGTCGGCCTGATCGCGCCAGCGCACGCCGCGCTGGCCCCTGTCCGGTTTGCCCAAGCTGCGCTAGCCCATGTCCGGGCCGCGCAACAGGGCCGCACGAATCACCTCCAAGGCCATCGGATCGTCCAAGGTCGACAGATCGCCCGGATCGCGCGATTCCACCAGCGCCTGCAGCGAGCGCCGCAGCAGCTTGCCGGAGCGCGTCTTCGGCAGCGCATCGACCACATACACCCGCGCCGGACGCGCCACCGCGCCGAGTTGCTCAGTGACCTGCCGCATCATCGCTTCGGCCGCGGCGCGACGATTGCCGCCCTCGCCGACCGTCGACTTCAGGGTGGCGAACACCACCGGCACCTGGCCTTTCAGTTCATCCGCGGCGCCGATCACCGCCGCCTCGGCGATCATGCCGCAGCCGGACACCGATTCCTCGATCTCGCGCGTGCCCAGGCGATGCCCGGCGACATTGATGACGTCGTCGGTGCGGCCGAGGATGTAGTAATAGCCGTCCTCATCGCGGATCGCCCAGTCCAGCGAGCTGTACAGCAGCTCCTTGAAGTGGCCGAAGTAGCTCGACAGGAAGCGTGCATCGTCATTCCAGACCGTCGACAGACAGCCCGGCGGCAGGGGCGGCACGATCGCCAGCACGCCCTTCTCGTTCGGTCCGCAGCGTTCACCACTGACCTCGTTGATCAGCTTCAGATTGAAGCCCAGGTTGGGCAGTCCGGGCGAACCGAACTTGGTCGGCTTCAGTTCCAGGCCCGGCTGCAGACACAGCACCGGCCAGCCGGTTTCGGTCTGCCAGTAGTTGTCGATCACCGGCACGCCGAGGGCGTCATTGATCCAGCGCGCGGTCGGCTCATCAAGCGGCTCGCCGGCGAGGAACAACCACTTCAGGTTCGACAGATCGTGCTTGCTCAGCCACGCCGGGTCCTGCTTTTTCAGCACGCGCACCGCGGTCGGCGACGAGAACAGGGTGCGCACGCCGTACTGCGCGCACAGCTCCCACCAGATGCCCGGATCAGGCGAGGTCGGCATGCCTTCGTAGACGATCGTAGTGGCGCCGACGATCAACGGCCCGTACACGATGTACGAATGCCCCACCACCCAGCCGACGTCCGAGGTCGAGAACATCACCTGGCCGGGGCCGACATCGAACACGGTGCGCATCGACAGCGCCAGCGCTACCGCATAGCCGCCGGTATCGCGCTGCACGCCCTTGGGCTTGCCGGTGGTGCCCGATGTGTAGAGCAGATAGCTGGGCTGATTGCTCTCGCGCCAGACGACGGGGACCTCGCTGTCGGCGAACGCAGCCGATGCCTGGGCGTAGTCGACATCGCGCCCGGCGCTCATCGGCAGCTCGGCGTCGAGACCACGGTTCATCACCAGAACATGCGCCGGCGGGTGTTGGGTCTCGGCCAGCGCGAGATCCACCAGCGGTTTGTAGCGAATCACCTTGCCCGAGCGCATGCCTGCGTCCGCGCAGATCAGCAGCTTCGGCAGCGCGTCGTCGATGCGCAGGGCCAGGTTGTGGGCCGCGAAGCCGCCGAACACCACCGAGTGGATCGCACCGATGCGCGCACAGGCCAGCATCGCGATCACCGCCTCGCCGGTGTTGGGCATGTAGATCACCACGCGGTCGTCCTCGCCGACGCCCAGCGCCTGGATCGTCGCCGCGCACTGGCTCACCGCGCGATGCAGCTCGGCATAGGTCCAGGTCTGGCGCTTGCCGGTTTCAGTCGAGATCGCGATCAGCGCCGGCTGCTCGGCGCGCGCCGACAGATGCCGGTCGACTGCGTTGTGGCAGAGATTGGTGCGCCCA
Source organism: Aquimonas sp. (assembly GCF_044377145.1). Lineage (NCBI taxonomy): Bacteria > Pseudomonadati > Pseudomonadota > Gammaproteobacteria > Lysobacterales > Lysobacteraceae > Aquimonas > Aquimonas sp. The sequence continues at coordinate 2,432 of NZ_JBILJQ010000073.1, read as the reverse complement.
CCGACGAACCAGCGCCGGAACGGCGGATTCGAATCATCCAGAACTTGTTGCGGGGGCGTTTGCCAATCGATGGCTGTGGCGGCGTCGGCCCAGAAGGCTTCCGCATGTTCAATCGAGTGCCGGTAGAGCTCCTCGTAACGCATGATGGGAATTCCGCAGCGGGGGATGCTCAGCGTAGACAGCCGTGCAACTCGACGCCTGTGGACCAAAGTCTGAGTTTCACTGGACGATCGCTTCCTGATGCAGACCGTCCACGCGCCGTAACACGCGTTGTTTGAGATCGCGGCCGTTGAGGCGGTGGAATTGGCCAGGCTTAGGGCATTGATGCTGAGCGGGGTGATCGCCGTAGGACCTCTAGCTCCAGTGCAGGCAGCACCCTGGATGAAACCCTGAACATGGCGCGCGCACGCCGAACACTCGAAGCTCAGGCCCGCCGGCGCTCATACTTGGCCGGCGCCCCGTGCCTGCGTTCGCGCGCGCAAGGCGAGCGCGTTTATCCGCCCGCCGCCGCTCCACTCCACTGCCCCGATCGAGTGCCCGCATGCCCGTCCCACGACTGTTCCAACCCCTGTCCATCGGCGCGCTGACCCTCGCCAACCGCATCGTGATCGCTCCGATGTGCCAGTACTCCGCCGAGCATGGCTGCATGACCGACTGGCACCAGATGCACCTCGGCCAGCTGGCGCAGTCCGGTGCCGGGCTGCTCACCATCGAGGCCAGCGCGGTGCTGCCGGAGGGCCGCATCAGCTGGGCGGATGTCGGGCTCTGGGACGACACCACCGAGGCTGCAATGGGTCGCGTGCTGAACAGTGTGCGGCGCTGGTCGGACATGCCGATCGCCATCCAGCTGGCCCACGCCGGTCGCAAGGCCTCGACCGATCTGCCCTGGCGCGGCGGCGGCCAGCTCGCTCCGGAGCACGCCGACGGCTGGCAAACCGTCGCACCCTCGGCCCTGCCCTTCGCCGACGGCAGCCACCCGCCGCAGGCGTTGGACCGTGCCGGCATCGCGCGGATTGTCGAAGCCTTCGCTGATGCCGCGCGTCGTGCCGCGCGCTTGGGCATCGATGCCGTGCAAATCCATGCCGCCCACGGCTATCTGCTGCACCAGTTTCTGTCGCCGCTGGCGAACCGTCGCGAGGACGACTACGGCGGCTCGCTCGAAAACCGCATGCGCTTTCCACTGGAAGTGTTCGACGCGGTGCGCGCCGCGTTCCCAGCCGAGCGTCCGGTCAGCGTGCGCGTGTCCGGCACCGATTGGATCGAGGGCGGCTGGGACAGCGTCGCCACGGTCGCCTTCGCCAAGGCGCTGGAGGCGCGCGGCTGCAGCGCGATCCACGTCTCCAGCGGCGGCCTGCATCCTGCGCAGAAGATCGCCATCGCGCCGGGCTATCAGGTGCCGCTGGCGCGCGCCGTCAAGCACGCGGTACAGATTCCGGTGGTCGCGGTCGGCCTGATCAGCGAGTTCGAACATGCGGAGGCGATACTCGCGAACGGCGACGCCGACCTGATCGCGATCGCCCGCGCCATCCTCTACAACCCGCGCTGGCCCTGGCACGCGGCCGCGCATCTGGGCGCATCGGTCAGCGTGGCGCCGCAGTATCTGCGCTGTCAGCCGGGGCGGTATCGAAACCTTCTGGTCGCCGCAAGCGAGCGCAACCCCGCGGGCTGAAGCTCAGCGGGTGCGCCAGACCTGCTGCGGATGAGTGCCCTCCCGACCACCGCCGGGAGGGCACTCCGGTCAATCGACCGCGCTCAACAGCACAGCATCGCGCATCTGCGCTGCGCTCAGAGTGGTCGTGGAAACGATCTGCAGCTGCGCTTGATCCACAGCGCCCACCGTGTTCTGCGCTTGCAGATCGGCGCTGACGGACTTGGGCAGCGAGTACATCGCCCCAGTCACCGGGTCGACCGCAAGCATGCCGATCAGGCCGCCCAGCAGGATGTTGCCGAAGTACCAGCCGCTGGTGCTGCCGGTGATGGTGAGCTCCTGCGGGGCGAAGCCCTCCTTGTTGAACGCCAGCGTGTAGACCTCGGACTTGAAGTATCCGGCGCCGCGCTTGAGGGTCAGGGTCACCGGCGTTTCGCCGACATGCACGCGCTCCCCGGCGCGATTGGTTACCGTCACCTGAGCCCCTTCCGGAGCGCTGGAAATCACTACGGCCTGGGATTGGCCATTGAAAAGAGTCGCACAGCCTGAGAGAGCCACGGCAAGCGCCGCAGCAAGAACTACCTGCTTCATCAGTTGAATCCCCTGAAAAGAAACGCCGATACGGCGGCCCGGCGGAAAGGCGCGTGGGCGGGTGGATGCTATTGACCCGGCGGCATTTATCCATCAAGCCGCGTACTTGACCTTTGGGTCCTGAAAGTAGGCCCGCACGACCTCCGGCCGCTGTTCGAGTTCTTTCATGTGGTTCTCTGTGGCCAGCGTGAGC